>DNLN01000165.1:554-15128 GCA_003488465.1 Sutterella sp.
GGGCGAACCGGGACGACGACAACTTCGGCAACCGGATCGACTACAAGCCCTCGGCCACCCGCTCGCGCATCCGCGCCCAGGCGGGTGCTTGGAACACTGAACCCACCGATCCGTTCGCTCCGGAAAACCAGGCGATCTTCCTGCCTCAGTCCACTCCGGTGGACGACCGGCCGTCCCGCCGGGTGCGCTTCACCCGAGACGAAATCGCCCGAGACCGCCGCCCGTTTGACGCAAAGAAAAAGCACTTCGCAAAGCGCACCTCGAACATCATCTCCACCGTCGTGCATGATGAGGCGCCCTTCGCGGCACGCGCGGGCAGGAACTCGAATCGCCCCCACTTCGAGTCGGTGAGCTCGAACCTGCCCCCCGGAATGAAGCTCAAGTTCCGGCGCCGCTAAAACCAGTCTGAAAAATAGGGCTGAAGGAAACCCTTTCGGGCGCCCTTCAGCCCTATTTGTTGCGGCTACAATGGCAACAGTTGTTTTTTGGCTCTTGTGGTAGGTCCGATGCCGCGTTTCGCCCTTCTGTTCATTTCCGTTGCCGCCGCAGTCCTCTCGGGCTGCGCGACGGTCGAGGAGCAACCCGTCCCGGTCAACAAGCCGCTTGTTGAAGCGCCGAGCCGCACCTTGGTTACGTGCGTCTCCGCCAAACCCCTTTCTGCGCAGGATCCCTTCGAAAGCCTGATCTTCACCTGCGAGCAGCTCGAAACGACGGCACCGCTTTCGGAAATTACCGATGCCGGCTGGCGTCTGGAATCCGTGTCCGTCGGCAAGGAATCCAATCTGAACGGCGTGATCAGCATGCCTCTTACCATCACCATTCGAAAGCTTTTCTGATGCGTACTGGGAACAATCAGTCAAGGCCGCGCATCGAGCGTCTGCGCAAGGCGCTTGACGAACACCATCTTTGCGCCTGGATCGCTCCGACGGGAGACCCGCACCTCAGTGAATACCTGCCAGAGCACTGGGCCTTTCGCAACTACCTGAGCGGCTTTTCAGGCTCTGCGGGCACGCTCGTCGTCACTGCCCGCAAGGCCGCCCTCTGGACGGACAGCAGGTACTGGGAGCAGGCGAAAAGGCAGCTTGAAGGCTCGGGCATCGAACTCATGCGCGAGGGCGAAAGCGGCACGCCCAGAATCGGCGACTGGCTCGTTGCCAACGTGCCCCGCAACTCGGTCGTCGGCGCCGATCTGAGAACGCTCTCCTCCCGGATGGCCCTTGAGATCGAGCGGCAGCTTGCCCGCCGGGGCATCAGTCTTGCGCACGAGGCTTCGGTGATCGAGAGCGTCTGGACGGGGCGCCCCGCCGAGAGCGCGGCCCCGGTGCGCTCCTTTGAATACGGCGCAGCGAGCCGAGCTGCCAAGCTTGCCCGCGTGCGCAGCGCCATGCGGCGCGAGGACGCGCAGGCGCTCCTTATTTCCAGCCTGGACGATGTCGCATGGCTCACCAACCTGCGCGGCAGCGACATCCCCTGCACGCCCGTGTTCACCGCCTTCCTGCTCGTCACCCGCAAAAGCGCCCACCTGTTCATCGAGCTCTCCAAGGTCAAGCCGCGCATCAGAAAGGCTCTTGCCGCCGACGGCATCGAGTGTCTGCCCTACGAGAACATCTGGCAGAGCGCCCTCAAGCTTGTACCGCCCCGCAGCACCCTGTGGCTTGACGAGCGGCGCACATGCGCGCATTTTCTCGCCCAGGCCGAGGCGGCCGACTTCCAGGTCGTGCACAGCCTGCAGCCCACGGTCAGCATGAAGGCGCATAAGAGCCTCCATGAAATCCGCCTCATCGAAAACGCCATGGCGCTTGACGGAGCGGCGCTGTGCGAGTTCTACTGCTGGCTTGAGAAGGTTCTTTCCCGAGACACTCACCTTACCGAATGGGATCTGAGCGAAAAGCTGCATCAGTTCCGAAGCCGCTCCGAGCATTTCATCGAAGAGAGCTTCACGACCATCGTCGCCGTGGATGCCAATGCGGCCGAGCCGCACTACACCCCGAGCGCGGAGCGCTCCGCGCCACTAGCCGGCGCCAGGGTTCTTCTCATCGACTCGGGCGGGCAGTACGACTGCGGCACGACCGACATCACCCGCACCACGGCGCTCGGAGACATTTCCGCGGACATCCGACGCGACTACACGGCGGTGCTTCGCGGACACATCGCGCTTGCCAGCCTGCTCTTTCCCGACGGGGTCTTCTCGTGCCAGCTCGACACGCTCGCCCGCATGCCCGTCTGGCAGATCGGCGCAGACTACGGGCACGGCACCGGACACGGAGTCGGCTTCCAGCTCTCCGTGCACGAAGGGCCAGTGCACATCAGCCCGCACGCACAGGCCGAGGACAGCTCCCGCGTACACCCCGGGCTTGTCGTCTCGAACGAGCCGGGCCTGTACCGCGCAGGCCTCTGGGGCATCCGCATTGAAAACCTCGTGACGCCAAGGCGCGTGCGCGGCATGCTGCAGTTCAGAACGCTCACGCTCTGCCCGATCGACACGCGGCTCATTGACCGGGCCGCTCTCACGCAGAGCGACATCGCCTGGCTCAACGCCTATCACAGGACCTGCCGCAAGCGCCTCTCTCCGCTTCTTTCCGAACAGGCGGCCGAATGGCTCGAACGGGCAACAAAGCCTCTGTAGGCGCCAGCCAGGTCGGTTACAATTCGACACACCTTTTGTTTTGGGTTTACGCAAGGCCGTTTTCTGGACAGTCCCCTTTGCGTGTACCCTGAGCCGATGCCACCTTTTTGAACAGTACTTTCATGTCCTCGCCGAACGTCACTCGAGGCTGCGGCCTCGTTTTGGTCTGTCTGTTTGCCCTGGGCACTCTCACCGGCTGCCAGGAGAAAAAGCCGACTGCGAGTGCCGCCGCTCCGCTCAAGGTTCTTGTCACGCAGGTGCATCCGAGCGACGAAATCATGTGGTCCGAGCAACTCGGCGAAACGGAAGGCCGCGAGCAGGCCGAGGTGCGCGCCCAGGTTTCAGGCATCCTTGAGAAAATCGCCTACTCCGAAGGCGCCTGGGTGAAGGCCGGCGACACCCTGTTCGTGCTGGATGACGCTCCGTACCGCGCCGCCCTGAATTCGGCTTCGGCCGCCGTGCGCCAGCTCAAGGCCGAGTACGAGCAGGATCAGCGCGAGGCCGCCCGCTACGAGAAGCTCTTCAATGCCAAGGCCGTGAGCCAGAAGGTGCGTGACGACGCGCGCAGCGAAGCGGCCATCACCAAGGCCAAGCTCGCGATCGCCCTCGCAAACGAGGAGAGCGCCCGCATCAATCTGAACCGCACCCGCGTGAAGGCCCCCTCGGCCGGCATTGCCAGCCGCGCCCTCGTGAACAAGGGCACGCTGGTGAGCGCCACGAGCACGCTGCTTGCCAACCTCACCCAGCCCAATCACCTGCGCCTTGTCCTGCACATTTCCGAAGCTGACCTGGACGGCGCGGCAATCACCCTGGCCAACCCCATCCGCGTCTACGACAGGAACCGCAACGAATATTCCGCCAGACTCGACTACGTCGCCAAGAGCCTTGATCCGGCCTCCTCCACGCTCACCGTGCGCGCTTCTGTTGACGGCAAGGGCGTTCTGCGCCCGGGGCAGTTCCTGCATGCGCAGCTTGCCCTGCGCACCTTAAAGGGCGTATTCCGCGTCCCGCAGAAAGCCGTCTACCAGAAACCCGACGGAACCTATCAGGTCTACCTTGAACAAAACGGCAAGGCCGAACCCATTACCGTGAAGGTCGGCAGCTGGAGAGATACCGACTGGATCGTCCTCTCGGGCCTCAAGGACGGCGACAGGGTCTGCGTCAATCAGATCCAGAAACTCAAGCCCGGCATTGCGCTCAAGACATCGCTTGCCGATGCCTCCCAGAAATAGTTCCGGGGAGCGTGCGCCATGCTCAGCCAGTTCTGCATCCGTCGGCCCATCTTCGCAACAGTCCTCTCGCTGCTCATTCTGCTCGCCGGCCTTGTCGCGCTTCGCGTGCTGCCGCTCTCTCAGTATCCGAGCATCTCGCCGCCCACCGTCTCTGTCATCACGCAGTACGAGGGCGCCAACGCGCAGACGATCGCCCGCACCGTTGCCGCTCCGATCGAAGACCAGCTCTCGGGCATCGAGGGCCTCATCTACTACACCACGAGCGTGCGCGCCAACGGCGACGTGCGCATCCAGTGCACGTTCGAAGTCGGCACCGATCCCAATGACGCAGTGCTCGAAATCAACAACCGAGTGCGCACGGCCGAAAGAACGCTGCCAGAAAAGGTGCGCCAGTACGGCGTGACGGTGAGAAAGAGGCCCGAGGAAACCATCCTCATGCTGGCGTACACGTCGCCCGACGGGTCGCTCACGCCCACCGAGCTTGGCGACTACGTTCTGCTCAACGTCGTCGACTACCTCAAGCGCCTGCCCGGCATCGGCGATGTGAACGTGTTCGGCAACACGCAAAGCGCCATGCGCATTTGGGTTGATCCGCAAAAGATGGGGCAGCTCGGAGTCACGGTGTCCGACGCCGAGAAGGCCATCAAGGACAAGAACGAACAGCGGGGCGCAGGCCGCATCGGCACCTCCCCCACGGCAGGCGACCAGCAGCTCTTCTACACCACGACCACGCGCGGTCAGTTGCTCACGCCTGAAGAATTCGGCGGCATCGTCGTGCGTGCCGATGAAAACGGCCGCATCGTGCGCATGCGCGACTTCGCCCGCACCGAAGTCGGAAAGCGCAGCTACGAATTCCTCAACGTCTTCGATGACAAGCCGGGCGTTACCGTAGGCGTGTATCTGCAGACAGGCGCAAACGCCATGGCCGCGGCCGAAGCAACGAAAAAGGAGCTTGCGCGGCTTGAGAAGTTCTACCCCAAGGGCGTCGCGCACTCCATCACGGACGATACGACGGTCTTTGTGAAGGCCTCGCTCAAGGAAATCTACAAGACGCTCGGCGAAGCGGGCTTTCTCGTGCTGCTCGTCGTGTTCCTCTTTCTGCAGAACCTCCGGGCGACTCTCATCCCGATGCTTGCCGTTCCGGTCTCGCTCATCGGCACCATGGCGGGCCTGTGGCTCTTTGGCTTTTCGCTCAACACCATGACGCTCTTTGCCATGGTGCTTGCCATCGGCATCGTTGTTGACGACGCCATCGTCGTGCTCGAGAACGTCGAGCGTCTCATGCGCACCAAGGGCTACTCGCCGTTCAAGGCTGCGCAGGAGGCCATGAAGGAGGTCTCGGGCGCGCTGGTCGCCATCGTGCTCGTGCTGACGGCCGTGTTCATTCCCGTCGCCTTCCTTGGCGGCATCGCGGGCGAACTCTACCGGCAGTTCGCCGTGACGATCGCCGTCTCGGTGGCGCTCTCGGGCTTTATCGCCCTTACGCTCACGCCGGCCCTGTGCGCCGTCATTCTCAAGGAGCGGCCCGAGCAAAAGAGCGCGTTCTTCCGCGCGTTCGATCGGGGCCTAGCGAGCTTCACGCTCGTTTATCTGCAGCTTGTCAAGACCGCGCTCAAGCACCGGTTCATTTCCGCGGTCATTCTTCTCGGCTCCATCGCGGGCTGCTGGTACATGCTGCAGGTCACGCCGACAAGTTTCGTGCCCGCCGAGGACCAGGGCCTGGTGCGCATGGCGACGAGCCTGCCCGAAGGCTCGGCCTTCTCCCGCACCGATGCTGAAACGGACCGGCTCTCCGAGCGGATCAGGAACGAAATCCCGGGGCTGGACAATCGGCTCGTGATGAAGGGCTTTGACACGCAGGGCAGCGACATCCGTCCGGGCGTTGCGACGTTCATCCTGAAGCTCAAGCCCTGGGACGAGCGAAAGGAAACCGCCTTTGAAATCCGCCGCATGCTGCAGAAAATCGCCGACGAGTCCACCGAGTCGATCTCGGTTGCAGCGATGCCGCCATCGATCCGTGGGCTTGGCTCATCAAACGGCTTTTCAGGCTACATCGAAGCGCACGGCAACGATGACGTGCTCGCGCTGCAGCAGGTGACGGACGACTTCCTTGACGCACTGCGCAAGCGCCCCGAGATCACCGGTCTGCGCAAGTTCATCCGCGCCGACGCACCGATCATCCGCGTGAACCTTGACGAAGAGAAGGCCATGCGGCTCGGAATCAGCAACGACGAGATCTACGAGACGCTGATGACGATCTTCGCGGGCGACTACGTAAACGACTTCACGAGAAACGGCCGAATCTACCGCGTGTACCTGCAGGGCGACGCGAACTACCGCATGACGCCCGAGGATCTGGGCCGGTGCTACGTGCGCGCCAGAAGCGGCGAGATGGTGCCTCTTGGCTCGCTCATCACCACCGAACGCGTCTCCGGCGCCGACACGATCGCACGCATCAACGGCTACATGGCAAGCCAGTTCATGGGGCAGGCCTCGCAGGGCACAAGCTCGGGCGAAGCGATCCGGCTTGTCGAGCAGATCGCCGAGCAGGTGCTGCCCGAGGGCTACGCCATCACCTGGACCGGACAGGCCTGGCACGAAAAGCGCATCGGCTCGTCCTCGGTCATCTCGTTTGTCTTCGGTCTGGTGATCGTGTTCCTCATCCTGGCGGCCCTGTACGAGCGCTGGTCGCTGCCGATCGCCGTCGTGCTTGCGATTCCGTTTGCGCTCTTTGGCGCGCTCATCTCGCTCTGGATCCGCTCGATGCCCAATGACATCTACTTCCAGATCGGTCTGCTGGTGCTGATCGGCCTTACCGCAAAGAACGCCATTCTGATCGTTGAGTTCGCCGCGCAGCGCATGGCCGAGGGCAAGGGTCCGTTTGACGCCGCCATCGAGGCCGCAGGCCTCAGACTGCGCCCCATCCTCATGACCTCGCTCGCATTCGTGCTGGGCGTGCTGCCCATGGTGGTCGCTAGCGGCGCCGGCGCCAACGCCCGCCGCTCAATGGGCACGGGCGTGTGCGGCGGCATGCTGTTCGCCACGTTCATCGCGACGATCTTCGTGCCGGTGTTCTTCACGTGGTTCGCAAGCCGCAAGGCGGGCGGCAGGGATCGCACCGAATAATCAGGAGAGCGGCATGGGAAACTCTTCCGACACCCGCCCCTTGGGCGGCATCGAGCGCCTTTACGGCGCGCAGGCCTTTGCGCGGCTCGAGGCCGCCCATGTCTGCGTGATCGGTCTCGGAGGCGTTGGCAGCTGGTGCGCCGAGGCGCTTGCGAGAACGGCGATCGGGCGCCTCACCCTGATCGACGGCGACTGCGTCGCTTCGAGCAACATCAACCGGCAGCTCCCTGCGCTGCTGAGCACGATCGGCCGGCCCAAGGCCGAAGTCCTTGCCGAACGCTTCGCCCAGATCAACCCGCAGGCAGCCGTCACTGCCGTGGTCTCCTTCATCCGTGCCGAGAATCCGGGCGAGTGCATTCCGCCCGACGCGCTCATCGTGGAGGCGATTGACGACATGAAGGCCAAGGCTGCGCTCGTTGCCTGGGCGAGCCGAGAGAGGCGGACGATCTTCGTTGCGGGCGGCGCTGGCGGAAGAATCGATCCGGGCCGCGTGACAAGCGCAGACATCGCCCGGGCCAAGGGCGATCCCCTGCTCTCTAGGCTCAGAACAACGCTGCGCAAACAGTACGGCTTTCCCTCTGGCGCGGCCGATCCGCACCGCGTCAAACCCTTCGGCATCATTGCCGCCTATACGGACGAGCCGATGCGGGGGTGCTCCGCGGACGCCTCGGTGAGCGCATCAGCCGGCTACGGCACGAGCACGGCGGTCACCGCAACGCTCGGCCTGCGGCTCGCTTCGCTGGCGATCGGCGCCATCACCCGCTAGAACTGGCGGCAAAAGGCCGCAAGGACAAGCGTCCCTGCGGCCTCTTTTGGCTGTTTGCGCCAGCTGATCGACGCGCTTACGGGATGAAGCGCTCGGCTTCCGGTCCGCTCGTATCGGTCACGATCACCTGATAGCCAAGCCCCTCAAGGTAGGGACGCGCCTTTTCGGTGGCAATGAACTTGCCTCCGTGACCAAGGATCTTGCCGTCCTTCATCACCGTCCTTCCGTCGACGATCGTCTCAACGGCCTTCTGCCGCTCGAAGTCAAAGAGCGTGATGTCGGCAACGGCACCCTTGGTGAGGTGTCCGCGATCGGCAAGCTTGAGGTGCCGTGCGGGATTCACGCTCGTCTTCACGACAAACTCGGGAAGCGTGATCAAGCCGAAGCGCACGAGCGAAAGACCCGTGGAAATCGTCACGTTGCGCGGGATGCAGCCGCCGTCCGTACTGATGGCGTCGACAACGAACGAGCCGTCGTCGCGCTTGGCGCCGGCAATGACAAAGCGCGAGAGCGCGGGATTGACCGGGAAGGAGCCCGCAGTCTTCGTACCCATTGCAAGGAAGTACTCGACCGCCTCTTCGCCCTCGATGAGGTCGGAATATCCGCCGAAATCCTTCACGACAAAGAGTTTATGCGCGCGGATGCAGTCAATTTCACCTTGCTTGGTGGCGGGGAATCCGTAGGTGGCAAGGCATGTCTGCGTGACATGGTCGGTCACCTCCCCAGCTTCGTTGCAGGTGAGCACCGTGCCGTTCATCTGGGAGACATAGCTTTCGCACCAGATGTTGGGGTGCGCCTTGAGCAGTTCGATCGCCTCGAGCGCTTCGTCGAGCACGGGATTGACGCGGCCGCGGCAGTAGGCGTTGATGTGCGCAAGGTGCAGCCTGTAGTCGCCCACAACCTCGATCACTTCGCGAACCCCCTTGATGTTGGAGCCCGCAGTGTGCGTGCCTGCGTGCCAGGCAACGTACGCTCCGGCCTCGTTGCACAAGCGGATGACGTCCGCGCAGGTCGAAAGCGGCATCGGCCAGTGCCCTCCCATGATCTTGAGGCCAAGCGCCCCGTGCCGCTGCGCCTCATCAATGGCTTGAAGGATCTGCTCCTCGCTCGGCGTTTCCGTGCCGAAGATCTTCTTCGGCTCAAAGCCCGAGAGCATGGCCACGTTGATGCCCGGGCCGACATCCTTCACGTTGCCCGCGATCTCGTCGATGGGGCCGGCCATGTCCAGACACGTCGTCACGCCCGCAAGCGCGGCCATGCGCGTGCCGTAGGGAGAGCCGAACATGCTGCCAAGATGAAGGTGCGAGTCGATGAGCCCGGGCATGAGCGTAAGGCCCGTGGCGTCATCAACCTGAGCCGCCTCGCCCGGCAGATCCCTGCCGACGGCGGCGATGCGTCCGTCCTGAACGGCGACATCCCCGATGCCGTAGTAGCCGTTGACCGGATCAACCACTGTTGCATTGCGAATCAAACGATCGTACATAGAGACACTCCTCCTAGCGAACCGCAATAAACCGAGGATACCCGGATTCTCGAAAAGGCGCATCCCCCCAAGGGAAAAGCAATCGCACAAACACGCTTCCTTTTTTAGATTTTCGGCAACCAACAGGTCAGCTTTTTGTCCTACAATAGGACGAATGTGAAGGGGCAATGCACCCCCTGAGAAAAAACCAAGGAAGTAACCGTATGTACAAGCGTCTTCTGGTTCCCACCGACGGATCTGATCTTGCAACCGAGGCAGTGCGCGGCGCCGTGCAGTTTGCCAAGCCCATTGGTGCGAGTGTTGTGCTGATCACCGTAATGGAGCCTTACAGCTATACCTCCCTGTCCGAGTACCGCCCGGAATCCATTGAAGACTACGACGAGCGGATGCTTGAGACTGCACAGGAAAACCTTGAGGCCGCAAAGAAGCTCTTTGTCGAAGCCGGCATCCCCGTCGAAACGATGGCCGTGAAGTCGTTCTCGCCGGCCGAGGCCATCATGACCGCCACGCAGGAGAAGAACTGCGACTGCGTGTTCATGGCCAGCCACGGGCGCAAAGGCCTTGCGGCCGTCCTGCTTGGCAGTGAAACACAGAAGGTGCTCACGCACTCGCGCGTTCCCGTTATGGTCTACCGCTGATCGCGCGGCAGCTTCCAGACACGCTCTTTTGACTCATTTCGGGCAGGGAGCCTGACCTCAGGCTCCCCGCTCTTTTTAGATTTTTGATTGGAGATTTTCCCGTGGCCGAACTTGACCAGATCCAAGCCGACATGGATGCGAACAACCTGTATTCCGAAGAGATCGTGACCGACCGCAAGATCGGCACCATTCGCGTCCTCACGCCGATTACCGTGACCGGAGCCCGCGATGCGAGCCGCCCCATGATCTTCACCGGTGAAGTGCAGATCATGACCCAGATGGGCCCGCTGCCGATCGCCTTCGAGATTCCGGGCGCAACCGTCGCCGAGGCCGTCGCCAATTACGGCCAGGCCGCCAAGGACGGCGTCAAGAAGACCTTCGAGCGCATGGAGGAGATGCGCCGCGAGGCCGCCAACAAGATCGTCACCCCGGGGGACAAGGGCTTTTCCATGCCTCCCTCCGGCGGCCGCATCCAGATGCCGTAGCCACCCGCTCAAACAGGGGCTTTCATGGGAACCACCTTTACGCGAGAACAGCTGCCCAACCTGCCGGCAAAACTGCTGCGCGACGGCCACGTGTTCAATGCCGTCGTCTCGCTCGTCACGGGTCCTGACGGACGCCGCTGGACGGTCAAGGACTTTTCCACCCGCCCCTGGTACGTGCGGCTTTTGGCTCGATTGCTGCTCTCGCACGAGCTCTCGATCCTCAAGCGCCTGCGGGGCATCGACGGCATTGCCGAGGATGCCTTTCGCATCGACGCGAACTCGATGGCGATCCTCTTTCAGCCTGGAGAAATCCTGGCGAACATCGACCCGGCGCGCATGACGCCGGAGTACCTCACCAAGCTTGAGGAGCTCACGCGGGCGATTCACCGGGCGGGCGTCGTGCACCTTGACATGCGCTCCTTTTCGAACATTCTCATCCGCCCCGACGACACGCCCGGAGTCATTGACTTTCAGGCGGCTCAGACCACCTGGTGGATGCCTGCGTTCCTGCGCACCCGGCTCGAGGACATCGACATGTCGGGCGCGTACAAGAAGTGGGAGCGGTTCCAGCCCGAGGCGATGGGAGAAGAGCGTAAGCGCGAACTTGCCCGCATCAACAAGCTGCGCGACCTCTGGGTGATCCGCGGCTACTTCGGCGCGCACGTGAAAAAGCAGAAGCGCTAGAAGGAAAAGCGCTCTGCTGCGCGCCCGTCTCTGGCGCGCAGGGACAAAAAAGCCGACCGGGAAGCATCACCCTGTCGGCTTTTTTTCTTGGATCGAGGAATGTTCGAATTAACGAAGCTTCGTTTCCTTGAACAAGACGTGCTTGCGAGCAACCGGATCGTACATGTTGCGCTCGAGCTTGCCCGTGGACGTCTTCTTATTCTTCGTCGTGGTGACGAAGTAGCCGGTGCCGGCCGTAGATTCCATCTTGATCTTTTCGCGAGGTCCCTTTGCCATGGTTCAATCTCCTATTAGATTTCGCCGCGGGCGCGGAGATCCGCGAGAACCGCATCGATACCAACCTTATCGACAGTGCGAAGACCAGCCGTCGTCAAACGCAGGCGGACCCAACGGTTCTCACTCTCAACCCAGAAGCGACGATACTGCAGGTTCGGCATGAAACGACGCTTGGTCTTGTTGTTCGCGTGCGAGACTTGATGGCCGACCATCGGCGCCTTGCCGGTGACTTGACACACTCGTGCCATCGCTAACTCCCGTAAAAATAAAGTTAAAAACGCTTCACGCCTCGCCTAGTGCAGGCGTGAGCGCGAAATTCAGAAAGACGGCGATTATACGACAAAAAGAAACCTCTGCCAAGCCCATCAGCAAAAGTTTCCTGTCCGCGGCCGGTCTGACGCATCAACAGGCCTTCCGCTTTTTCGCGGAGCGGCATTCTACACGGATTTCTCAGACTGGCAAAACCCGAGCAATTGCCAGCCGCCAGCCCGATCTACAATACGGAGTTTGTTGACTTTCTGACACTCCGAACTCCGCCCATGCAGGTCATTCTCGCCCAGCCCCGAGGCTTTTGCGCCGGCGTCACGCGCGCCATCAAGATCGTCGAGCGCGCTCTTGCCGTGCACGGCGCCCCGATCTACGTCCGGCACGAAATCGTGCACAACAAGACCGTCGTTGCCGAACTGCAGCGCCGCGGAGCGATCTTCATCGAGAACATCGAGGAAGTCCCCGACGGAGCCACGCTCATTTTCTCGGCGCACGGCATTCCGCGCAGCGAGGAAGCCCGTGCCCGCAGCCGCAATCTCACGATCTACGATGCGACCTGTCCGCTCGTGAAGAAGGTGCACCGGGAGGTGATCCGCATGCATGAAGCGGGCAAGAAGATCCTCATGATCGGCCACATCGGGCACCCCGAGGTCGAGGGCACCATGGGTCAGATCGATAGCGGCATCCGGGTCGTACAGACCGTGCGTGACGTGCGCGCCCTGCCCGATCTGCCGGGAACAGACTGCGCCTACGTCTCGCAGACCACCGTGTCGGTTGATGACGCCCGTGAAGTGATCGACGCGCTCCGGGAGAAGTTCCCCGGCATCAGCGAACCCAAAAAGAGCGACGTGTGCTACGCAACGCAAAACCGGCAGGACGCCGTGAAGGCGCTCGCAAGGGCCGTCGACCTCATTCTCGTCATCGGCTCGGTGACGAGTTCGAACACCAACCGTCTGCGGGAGGTGAGCGAGCGCCAGGGCGTGCACGCAAGGCTCATCGACTCGGCGCAGAACATCGACCCCTCCTGGCTCGACGGCATCGAGGCCGTTGGCATCACGGCTGGCGCCTCGGCGCCCGAAACGCTTGTGAGCGGCGTCGTGCAGTATCTGCGCGATCACTTCGAAGTCACCGCCGTCACGGAACTCGGACACAAGGAAGACCGCGTTGCATTTCCCATGCCAAAGGGCCTCTGGGACAACGATTTACGGACCCAGGCATCATGAGCAAAGCATCAAAGCATGAAAGCGCCACTCCGGCAACCGAGTGGCTCAAGCGCAACAAGGTTCCCTTCGGCGAACACTCCTACGAGTACGTCGAGCATGGCGGCACCACCGTCTCGAGCGCAGCGCTCGGAGTCGATCATCACAGCATGATCAAGACGCTCATCATGGAGGACGAGAATAAAAAGCCGCTCATCATCCTCATGCACGGCGACCGGGAGGTCTCCACGAAGAATCTCGCCCGTCAGTGCGGCCGCAAGGCGATCGCCCCCTGCACGCCCGAGCAGGCGCAGCGCAACTCCGGCTACCAGGTGGGCGGCACGAGCCCCTTCGGCACGCGAAAGGCAATGCCCGTCTTTGTCGAGTCGAGCATCCTCGACATCCCGACGATCTACATCAACGGCGGCCGCCGCGGCTACATCGTCTCCATCGCAAGCCGCGTTCTGGTCGATGTCCTCAAGGCAACCCCCGTTCAGGTCGCCATCGACGGCGCAAGCCGCCACCGCCCGTAAGGAAGGAGCCGCCATGGCCTTGCCCTTTGAACTGCTAGTCGGCCTGAGGTACACGCGCGCAGGACGCCGCGGACGCCGCAAGGACGGCTTCATGAGCTTTATTTCCGGAATTTCCGTGGCCTCGATCGCGGTCGGCGTCATGGCGCTCATCATCGTGCTCTCGGTCATGAACGGCTTTCAAAAAGAAGTGCGCGACCGGATGCTCTCCGTACTCTCGCACATCGAGATCGTGAATCTGCGCGGCCCGATCACCGACTGGAGCGCTGCGGCCGAAGGCCTTAAGCAGAATCAGCATGTCAAGGCCTGCGCGCCCTACGTCTCCGGGCAGGCGCTTGTGAGTTCCGGCGGCTCGGTGCGCGGAGCCATGCTCCGCGGCGTCGATCCGAAGTTCGAGCCCTCGGTGAGCGACATTGCGGCCACCATGCAGCAGAACGCCCTTTCGAGCCTGCAGCCCGGATCGTTCTCCGTGATCATCGGCCGGGACCTCGCCAGGCTGCTGCGCGTGCGGGTGGGCGACAAGATCGCCGTCATCGTCCCCAAGGGCAACGTCACCCCCGCAGGGTTCATTCCCCGCATGAAGCAGATGACCGTGTCGGCGATCTTCTCCTCGGGCCACTATGAATACGACAGCACAATGCTGCTCACGAGCGTTGAGGACGCTGCCGCGCTCTACCGCACGGGCGGCCCCACCGGCATCCGCGTGCGCCTCGATGACATGCAGCAGGCGCGCACTGTTGCCGATCAGCTTGCCCGGGGATTGCCCCCCGGCTGGTACGCGACGGACTGGACCGAGCAGAACAAGACCTGGTTTGCCGCCGTGCAGGTTGAAAAGCGGATGATGTCGATCATCCTCTTTCTCATCGTGCTCGTGGGCGCGTTCGGCCTCGTCTCCACGCTCGTGATGACCGTCACGGAAAAGCGCTCGGACATCGCGATCCTCAGAACTCTGGGCGCTTCGCCCCGCTCGATCATGTCGATCTTCATGATCCAGGGCGGCATCGTCGGGCTCGTGGGCGTTGCGATCGGCGTTGCGCTCGGCCTGGCGATCGCATGCAACCTCTCGGTCATCGTGCCCGCGATCGAGGCGGTGCTCGGAGTCGAGTTCCTGCCGCGCGAAATCTATTTCATCAGCCAGATGCCAAGCGACCCGAGGGCCTCGGACATCATTCCCATCGCCTGCTTCTCGCTTCTGATGAGTCTGCTTGCCACCATCTACCCGTCCTGGCGCGCTGCCAGAATCAACCCCGCCGAGGCGCTTC
>DNLN01000219.1:0-2247 GCA_003488465.1 Sutterella sp.
CCGTACCGATGGCGTCCGACATGAACACGCGGCCGACGCGGGGCAGATAGCCCTTCTTGTCGAGGAGCCCCGCCTTGTCGGCCACGCCGACAACCGTTCCGACCGTGTCAAAGAGGTCGACATAAAGGAAGCTGAGCGTGATGGCGAGGAATTCGGCAATGTGTGTCGCGGCCCAGACGAAATCAAACTGGAATGCGGTCTTCGTAATGCCGTCAAGCTGCAGACCCTTGGAGAAATCCGGGAACATGCTCGGACCCTGATACCAGCCCGCCGCCTGGGCGACCATGCCGAGAATCCAGGTGAGGATGATGCCGATCAGTACGGCACCGGTCACGCGGTAGTGCGACAGGATGAAAATGACAAGCAGGCCGAACAGGCAGAGCACGACAGGCGCAGCGCTCAGGTCGCCCAGCGAGATCAGGGTTGCCGGATTGGCGACGACGATCCCCGAGCCCTTCAGGCCGATGAGTGCGATGAACAGGCCGATGCCGGCGCTGATGCCGAGCTTCAAGGCGATCGGAATGCCGTTCACGATCTTTTCGCGGAAGCTAAAGAGCGAAAGCACGATGAATACGACGCCCTCAAGCAGCACTGCCGTAAGGCAGATCCGGAATGCGTTGGGGTCGCCTCCAAGATCGCCCAGACACACGGTGAATGCGAAGTACGCATTCAGACCCATGCCGGCCGACAGCACGATCGGGTAGTTTGCCAGAAGCCCCATGACGAATGTTGCAATGGCCGAGGCGACTGCCGTTGCGACGAACACGCCGCTCGCGTCCATGACATTGCCGAGGATGTTGGGGTTGATGGCAAGGATGTATGCCATCGACAGGAATGTCGTCAGACCGGCGATGCACTCACGCCTGACATTCGTACCGTTCTCTTCCAGGTGGAAGAACTCATTGAGAAAACTCATGCCGCACCTCCTACTGCGTGCTCATGGCCGGAGAAGTAGGAATTATAGATAGATCCCCCTAAAGGCTCCTCTCAGACAAAACACTCAGGCGCCCGCTGAAAAGCCAAACGGCGGCTGAAAGCCTGGGATCGTGCATCCCCGGCCTCCATGCCGCCGACCTACCCACCAAAGGTTGATCTACAACCCGGATTAGTCCTTGAGCTTGTCGAAGTAGTACTTCTTGTTACGGGACTTGCCGGTGATCTTGAGCGGAGTCACCTCCCAGAGCGAGATGAGGTTGATCTCGGGCCTCAGGTACTCCTCGATCTGCTTGTCGGTCTTCACCGGGGCGTGATGATGCACGATCTTGTACATCAGAGCGGCCTTTGCCTTCGGATCGGTGATCTGACGGGCGGTGCCGGAGACGACGACGCTCACGAAGTTGACGGCGAACTCTTCCTGGACGATGTTGTCCTTGGCGGTGTAGCAGAGCGACACATACTTGTTCTGCAGCATGTTCACGGTCTTTCTGCCATTTGCATCAGCCGAGCCGTGGAAATAGATCTTGCCGTCGTCATAGACCGGAGTGACGGGCACGCCGTACGGGATGCCGTTCTTGTCGGCCGTGGAGAGCACGGCGTGCGGGACGTTGCGGATGACCGTGAGGGCCTCTTTGTCGGTGAGCAGACGGTCGTAGTGGCGCAGATCGCGATCCGTGCCGACGTTCTTGCCGGACTGCTTGGGTCTTTCCCCTGCGGCATGGGCAACGCCGGAGAGGGCGGCTGCGGAAGCAAGGGCGGCTGCAATGGCTTTGCGGCGAGAAAGCATTTGGTATCTCCTATCGTTGTGTTTGTGAAGCCTGCGGCCCCGCAGGGCTTCGTGCGGACAGGAGAAAATCTAAATTCGGTGAAGGGCGCAGCCCCCTGCAGTTTCAGACTGTCTGACCCCCGCAGTTTTGCAGGACCCTCACCAATGCCCCCGCAGTTTCAAGGAATTCACTTTCGCTGCCGGCAAGAAAATTGAAGACAAGGCCCGCCACGGCGTCAGGCCCCTGAGCAAACCGGGCCAGAGGCAGGACGCTCACGGGGGTCAGCGCCAGCGCCTTTGCGAGCTGCTTCTCAAGCCGGGCATGTTCGGGCTCGAGCACAAAGCAGGCAAGGGTTCCGTTCTCGGCCCGCTGCAGGCGGCCGATTTTCTCGGGCACCGCCCCGAGCATCTCCTGCAGAATCGAACTTCTCTGCCGGGCGAGCGCCCTCACCCTGCGCAAGTGTCCGTCAAAGGCCTCGGACCCGAGAAAAGCGGCAAGCGTGCGCTGCTCGGAGAGCGGCGGGACGGATCCCGAAAGCATCGCC
>DNLN01000219.1:2288-4803 GCA_003488465.1 Sutterella sp.
CCCGAAAGCATCGCCGCGCCGGCAAAGGCCTGCTCAAGCCCCTTGGGCGCAATGAGAAACGCAATGGCGCAGGCGGGCGGCACGATTTGGTCAAAGCCGCCGCAGTAGACCACGCACTCCTCGCCGAACGGCGCCGCCCGAAGCGGCATCTCGGGCGGGTCTGCCCGGGAAAGAAGTGCGCCCTCGTCGTTTTCAATGATGACCGCACCGCTTGTCCTTGCCCAGATCAGCATCCCTTTCTTGCGGCTTCGCGCCATGGCAATCGAAAGCGGCATCTGGGAGGCGTCAGAGACAATCGCGCAGCGGCAGCCGGCCTTTCTTGCCTCGTCCGCATCGAACACGAGTCCCTGCCCGTCAACCCGACCCCACACGGCTCGCAGGCCCCTTGCAAAAAGCTGGGCGCTCACCTCGGGAGCCGAGGGCGACTCGAGCAGAACCGCCTCGCCCTGCGTCAGCACCAGCTGCAGCGCAAGCGCAAGCGACTGCCTCATGCCCGTCGTCACCACGATGCTCTCGGCCTCGCAGGCGATGCCGCGGAGTTCCCGAAGACGGGCGGCGATGATGCGCCGCAGGCGAAGGTCGCCCTGGGACTGTGCGCCGGTCTGCTGCAGCCACGGGCTGCGGGCGAACCGGGCCGCCTCGGCGATCCACTGTTTCTGCTCGACGCCTTCCAGCGCGGGCGCCCCCCGCAGGAGCTCCAGCACGGGCTCGCCCGAGCGTGTGCGCTCGAAGAACCTTCTCGCCTCTTCGATCATGAGGGCATTGCGGGCGGGCATGCCGGCGGGAAACTTCTGATAGACGCTCGGATGCGGTGTCGAGCCCGTGAGCGCCAGTTTTTTCGCGATGAAGTAACCCGATCTGGGACGCGCCTCGATCACCGCCTCCTCAAGAAGGGTTGCGTATGCCTGGGAGACCGTGTCCTCGGAAACCGAGAGCGTCCCAGCCAGGCTGCGCACCCCCGGCAGACGGCTTCCCACCGGGAGCACGCCCCCGGTGACATGGTTGCGGATCTGATCGGCGATCTGCCGAAAGAGGGGCTTTTCTTTGTCCCTGCGGACCTGCACAAACAGAGCCGGACTGGTCTTGGTCATCGCACGCGCACCTGGCTGAATCCTCAATCCGTCCATTGTGCCACTTTTTCCCTATGAAAATGAACGGCATGAAGCTAAGGGATCATGTTTTTCCCGGATAGCGTCCGAGCGTCATCCTGAATTGTTATACAAATAAAAAATCAGTGCTAAATCAAACAGATAATCGCAAATAATACGAGACAGAAGCACCATCGCCAGGTTACAATACGGGTGAGAAATTGCTTTCTTCGTTTCGTCTTCGTCATGGGAGAGGAAGTATGAGTTCCCCTATCTCGATCCAAGCGCTGAGCCTGCTCAAGGCAATCATCACGGAACGCAGCCTGTCACGCGCTGAAGAGAATCTGTGCATTTCTCGCAGCACTGCGAACCGCATGATGCACGGTCTTCGCAGACACTTCGGCGATCCGCTCTACATGAGAACGCGCGAGGGGCTGTCGCCGACGCACGCGGCCCTCACTCTGCTGCCATACATTCAAAGGCTTGAGCGGTCCTATCACCAAATCGTTTCGATCAAGCCCTTTGATCCAGCGACGAGCATGTCGGAAGTGACGGTCGGCCTGCTCGGGGACGATTCCGACTGTCTGGTTTCGGAACTGATCGACCTGGTGAGGCTGAATGCGCCTCACGTCACCCTCAAATTCATCCATATCTCCGAAGACCGATTCGAGATGCTGCGCGAAGGCCGCCTGGACTTTGTCATCAGCTCCCTGCCCGGTTCCATAGGAAAGCCGTTCCATACCCTGCCCCTTGCCTCAAGCAGATTCGTGCTCGTGTGCTCGCCCGAGCACCCCCTTGCATCCCTGTCCAAGCCGATCAGCGACAGAGCCGTGACGAACTATCCGTTCATTGACGTGTTCATCCATGCGTCCCACAAGCGCGAACTGGTGCTCCGGCATGAATTCTTCCCTCAGTGGTCCAAGGCCGCTTCGGCCATTAAGACCCATCTGTCGGCCGCAATCGGCGCATCCCTCACGCACCACGATGCGCTCATGGTTATTCCGGAGCGAATTGCAAGGATCCTGCAGCGGGCCCATAGTGTGGTGATCCTTTCCACCCGCTCAAGTCATCCCCCGGTTCTGAGGCACCTGATCTGGCACGAGTCAACGCATGATGATCCAGCGATGCAGTGGCTCCGGGCGATTCTCAGCCAAACGGCACTGGCTGGGAAAACCTAGGTTGCGAAAAACGGCTGGAAATAGAGGCGCTCGATCCTCCCCGGAGGCGAGCGCCATCAGCCCACCATATAATTGCGGCAGTTGTGCGGATTCCTCTTTCTGGTATCCGCTGTTTGTGTTGCGTCCGAAAAAGTCTCAGCCTTGATTGGCCGCAACGAACATTGATGTATTTCCAGAAACTCAGAAAATCAATTTATGGTATTAACTCTACCCCTATTTACTATACGAAATAGCCAATAGCTCATAGTT
>DNLN01000157.1 GCA_003488465.1 Sutterella sp.
GTGATCCGAGGTTTGCGCCTGAGCCTAAGGCTCTGACGCCGGAGACGGTTCGTCTTGAAATCTTTGGTGGCACTGGTGACAGCCATCTGCAACCCTCTTGTCCGAACGGATCAAAAGGAGCGGAAGGAAAAGTCAGTGCTTGTTCCAAGGAAACCTTCCCGCTTGAGCGAGGAGTTGTTTAGCGGGCGGCTGACCGTTTCAGCATCAGCCGGGCCGCCTGAGACGGAAATCTTCCAGTTCGTGGAAAAATTCGCAGAGTCATCAGGGTTTGTCCCGACATTCAGCCTGTATGATTCCTTCCATTGATTTTTCATCTCAGGAGAGAGCGCCATGCGAAAACTCATCACAACCATCGCCGCAGCCGCCATCGCCCTCACCGGCGGCATCGCGTGCGCACAGTTTGTAGACACCGCCCCTGCGGCCGTCACAACGATTTCCGAAGTCCTCAACACAGCCAAGGATGAGCAGCTCGTCACGCTTGAAGGGCGGATCACGAAGAAAATCGGCCACGAGAAATATCAGTTTGCCGACCAGACCGGAACGATCGTCGCCGAACTCGACGACAAGGTTTTCGCTGGCCGCAGGGTCACGCCTCAGAACCTGCTTCGCGTCGAAGCCGAGGTGGACAAGGACTTCATGAAGACCGCGGAAATCGAGATCCACAAGTTCGAGATCGTCAGATAGATCCCGCCTTGCGCAGCACGACCTTCCGGGAACCGCTTTCGACAATGGCCTTGAGGCTATCCTCGGGAATCCGTCCCAGCAAAATGAGCCCAGGCGAATCGTCAAAAGGCTTTCGGAATATCGCCAGGTTCCCCCAGGGCGCGTAATAGGCGACGTCGCCGCGCTGCGGCTCGTGAGAGGCTGGCGCTCCTTTCGTGCTGAGCCGCTTGTCAAGATAGGCGATGCGCTCGGTCGAGCCATAGTCCTCGAACATCACCGTGAGCGGAAACTGCTCAGAGAGCGAACGCGCGCTCTTCGTGTCATTGAGTGCAAACGGGTAAACCCGATTTCCGATTTCAATCTCGCACTGCTCGGCCATCGCCACTCCTCCAAGCAATGCGGCCAGCGCCGCCAGTGTGAATTTTGTCCGCATGAAAACAATCCTTCTTTTCAGACGAAAGCAGTTTAGAGGCGCGGCAATTTTTTCCTTGCCAAATCGCGCCGATTCGATACACAAAACGTGCAAAGGCGACGCCCCGGACACAAACCCGCGAAGCTTCCCGGTATCGTTCCGGCACCACAGACATTGACTTCAACCCTTTTTTCAGATTCAGGAGAAAACCACATGGAAGCATTCAATCTCTATCTTCCCACCCAGCTCATCTTCGGCAAGGACCGCCTTGGCGAGCTCAAGGACAAGATCGCTCCCTACGGCAAGAAGGTTCTGCTCACGTACGGCGGCGGCTCGATCAAGAAAATCGGTCTTTATGACAAGGTGCTCGAGCAGCTCGAGGGGTGCGAAGTCTTCGAACTGGCCGGCATCGAGCCCAATCCCAAGATCGAATCCGTGCGCAAGGGCGTTGAGATCTGCAAGAAGGAAGGCATCGACTTCATCGTTGCAGTGGGCGGAGGCAGCGTCATCGATGCCACGAAGAACATCGCAGCGGGCGCCTTCTACGACGGCGATCCCTGGGATCTCGTGCTCGATTCGAGCAAAATCGGCCGCACTGTTCCCTTCTTTGTCGTGCTCACCCTGGCCGCCACGGGCAGCGAGTACGACGGAGCCGGCGTGATTTCCAACCCCGAGACCAATGAAAAGCTGTTCCTTGGTGCTCCCAACCTCTTCCCCGTCGCCTCGTTCTGCGATCCGACGCTCACATTCACCGTGCCGGCCTGGCACACGGCCGCCGGCGCCGCCGACATCATGTCGCACACGTTCGAGCAGTATCTCGTGGCCGAAGGCAACACCGTAACGGACGGCCTGTGCGAGGCAATGCTGCGCACCGTGATCGAGAACGCCCCGAAGGCGATCGCCAACCCCAGCGACTACAACGCCCGCAGCGAACTCATGCTCGCAAGCTCGTTCGGCTGCTGCGGCCTGCTCGCCATCGGCCGCACTCCGAGCCCCTGGCCCTGCCACGGCATCGAGCACGAAATTTCCGCCTTCACCGACATCACCCACGGTGCGGGCCTGGCGATCATCACCCCGCGCTGGATGCGCTACAGCCTGACCGAGCAGACCGCCCCGCGCTTTGCCCAGTACGGCGTGCGCGTCTGGGGGCTTGATCCGAAGGCTCCCGCCATGGAGACCGCCCGCAAGGCGATCGAGAAGACCGCAGAGTTCTTCGTCTCGATCGGGATTCCGGCTCACCTCTCCGATCTCGGCGTCACGAACGAGCACTTCGAAGAGATGGCCGATCACCTGCTCTCGCACTGGTGGCCGCTCACGGGCGCCATCCGTCCGATCGACAAGGCGGGCGTGCTGGAAATTCTGAACGCCTCGCTCTAAAAGTCTCCGGAAAAGCCTGCCGAAACGCAGGCTCAAGAACATGAAAAAACCAGCATCATGCTGGTTTTTTCATTTTCAAATCATCATGTTGAAAATACCAACTCGCCTTTAGCGAGAAATCCATGCCGAAATCCCCAACGCCCCTTTCTCGGCTTCGTGCATTTCTGGGCTAGACTTTGCGGACATTTCCATGCCCTCGGGTTTTTCATCATGACTCACCTTGCCAAGCCCCTCACGGCCCTTGCGTGCCTTGCCGCGATGGGCTGCGCCCTCGCCTCTCCCATTGCCGAATTCTCCGTTCAACCCATTCCGGATGCAGTCTTTGCCCGGATGATCGGAAAAAGCTACCCGAAGGACTGCAAGGTGCCCCGCTCGGATCTGCGCTATCTGCGAATCACGCACATCGGCTTTGACGGCAAGCCCCGCACGGGCGAGATGGTGGTCAATCGCCGCATTGCAGCCGAGGTGCTTGAAATCTTCCGCAAGCTTTACGCCGCCCGCTACCCGATCGAGCGCATTCAGCTGATGGACGACTTTGATGCCAATGACGAGCGGGCGATGACCGCCAACAACACCTCAAGCTTCTGCTACCGCACGATCAGCGGCACGAAGACGATCTCCAAGCACGGCTACGGCATTGCCGTTGACCTCAACACGCTCTACAACCCGTATGTCGTTCCGAGAAAGGACGGCACGATTCACATCGAACCCGAAGCGGGCCGCCCCTATGTGGATCGCTCCTTGCCCAACCCGTACAAAATCGACAGGAACGATCTCGCCTACAAGCTCTTTACCGAACGAGGATTCATCTGGGGCGGCAGCTGGTCGACCCGCAAGGACTACCAGCACTTCGAAAAGCCGACGGCGATCCTCCTGCAGCAGCCCTGATGAGGGATGCGGACCTCAACCGGGCAGCGGCTGGGCGAGCAGCGTGAACGCGCAGTAGAGCAGGCTTGCCGCCATCACCCAGTTGAAGGGCTTGCGGTATTTGGCGAAAAACCTGCGGAAGACCGCGCCTGCAGCAGCCCAGAGAAGATTCGCCGAGCACCCTGCGGCCGCCAGAAAGAGCGCAAAGGCAACAATCGTCCAGACGCCTGAATAGTGCGGAAGAATGAATGCGGAGAACGCCGTCAGGCCGTAGAGCATGATCTTTACGTTCATGAACTGCAGCAGCAGCCCGGCTCCAAAGCTGTTCGACTCCAGAAGCTCCCTTGCGCTCTTTGGCTTATCGCGCACCACGACCCAGGCAAGCCAGAGGATGTACGCGGCGCCCACCCACACCATCACCGGCGTCACCTGGGGCATCAGCTCGTAAAGCGTCCCGGTAAAGAGCGCGCTCATCGCCATGATGAAGAAAAAGCCGCAGAAAATGCCCAGGTTGAACGGCAGCGACCTGATCATCCCGAAGCGCTCGGCATTCATCATCGACATCAGATTATTGGGCCCCGGCGTAATCACCGTGAACGCGACGTACATCAGGAATGCGACTTTGTCCATTGAAAAAACTCTTTGTCCGAGAACTACGGCTAGCAGATGGCGGCGAGAAACCCGCCCTTTTTGCCGCCCGGTAATTTAGCAGGCGCGCCGCCGCGGCCCGGCTAGAATAATTTCCTAATTCTTCTGCGCGCCGTCATGCCCTGTTTACGCCACATTCTCATTGCCTGTCTTGCACTAGCCGTCGCGGGCGACTTCGCCTGGCACTTCTACGAAGGCGATCCCGACCGGATCGTCAGGCCGAGGGATCTTCGTCGTGCACCTCCGCTCAAAGCCGGAGACCTTGTGCTCATCGCGAGAACCGGAGCCGCAGGAAACCTCATGCGGCTTGCGGCCAAAACGCCCTGGACGCACGTGGCGCTTGTCGTCTCCGACAATCCGCCGCTTCTGGCATCGGCGCAGCAATCCGACGGGATGCTCGGCGTGCGGATCGAAGGCATCGATGTGGAACGCTTTGCCGCCCGGGCTGAAGAATTCGCCCTTGCCCGCATCAGCCCCTGCGCGGAGCTTTGCGCAAAGGCCGCCAGCGCCGCCCTGGGAGAAATCGGGAAAAAAGGAAAAACAAGCTTCGGCGCGCAAGCCTTCGGCACCCTTTCAGGCGCAAGTTTTGTCGCAAGAAGCTTCAATCTGCCGGAAAAAGATCTTGCCAAGGCCTCGGACGGATCAGAAAAACCGGTCCTGCCTGAGGACATCCTGTCCCGCCTCGGGGCAAAAATCATATTTTCGACAAGAAAAAATTAGAAAAATAGAATTTTCAGCGATATTCCAGAGAAAACTTCGCAAAAATAAAAAGTAACACGAAATTTCATCAAATAACCCATTCTGATTTTTCTGAACTTTCGTAAAAGCGAAGTAAAAGCGGAAAAACACAAAAAAATAAACGAAAATTCCAAAAAGACCAGAAAAGCAAGATGACGTAAAGGGAAAAAACAAGAAAAAATCTTATAGACGAGCGGCAGACGCCTGCTCTCCAACGATTCTTCCCATCACGAAGGCATCAGTGAGGCCATTACCGGACGTGCAGTTCGCCCCATGCACGCTTCCCGTGACGCCTCCTGCAGCCCAGAGTCCGGGAATCGGCCGGCCTTTTTTATTGAGAACTCGACCTTTGCCGTCAATTCTGAGTCCGCCGGCCGTGTAGTGGATCTTCAGGCTTGCCTCGTATCCCCAATACGGCCCCGAGTCCAGCAGCGTGCAGGGCATGGCAAGGCATTTTCCAACCCGCCCGGGCTGCACGGCCATTTCGTTGTAACGGCGGATGCTCCGCGCGAGGTTGTCGGCAGGCAGTTTCAGGATTGCGGCCAGTTTTTCCACGCTGGGAGCCGAAAAGACGTCGCCCGCGACAAGCAGTCGATAAAGTGATTTGCGGGTCAGCGGATCCAGCCCCGACTCCGTCTTTGACGCAAAGATCACAAAACAGCGGCCGTCATGCTGGGATCTGATTGCAGTGACGAGCGTGTCCTGCGCCTCATTCTCCTCGACAAAACGCTTGCCTGAATCATTGACGTAGATGAAATCTGCGGGCGAAGCCAGGCGCACGGCAATGTTTCTTCGTGATTTGACACCGGTGACGCACATGACATTGCCCATGCCCTCGACCGCGGCTCCGAGAGCCTCGGCCATTTTCAATCCGTCGCCCGTCGATCCGGGAGAATTGTCCGTGGGCAGGCTTGCGAATTCCGGTGCCCACTGTCTCACAAGGGCATCGCTCGCGCCAAAACCGCCCGTTGCAAGAATGACACCGTTTCGCGCGCTCACAAATCTTGGCAGCGCATTTG
>DNLN01000137.1 GCA_003488465.1 Sutterella sp.
CGCTGAACAGACACAGGAAGTCCTGCGAGAGTGCGCTCAGGCGCGCATACGCGATCCGCTCTTCCCTGGCCTGCTCCACGGCAAGCCGCTGACGAACCTGCTCGTCGACATCCATGATGCCGATGATGATGAAGCGCTCGTCGTCCTGCATGCGGGAAACCTTCATGCTGACGTAGGTCCAGCCCTTTTGCATGAGAAGCCGGTATGAAACGACGAATGCCGGCGCGTGATCGAGAGCGGCAAGCAGCGTCTGCTTGTCCATCGCCTTGATCAGGGAGGCTCTGTCGTCAGGGTGGACCAGCTTGTTGATTGCGGGCTTGCACTCGGCAAAGAAATCCGTGCCGCGGCGATCCTCGGCGAGCGCATTGGTCCCTTCCCGGGTGCGGTATTCGATGTAGGAGCCGGTTTCAAGATTGACGTAATACAGGTCCGAGTAGCCGCGTGCCAGGGTCTGGGCGATTCGGGTGAAGATGACGTTGCTTTCCCGAACCCGCTCGATGGTGGCCCGGGTCTGCTCGGTTTCCTTCCTGAGGCGAACGACTTCGGTGACATCCCTGCAAAGGCCCATCAGCAGGATCCGTCCGGTTCCGTCGATGAACTTGAATTTCTTCGTCTCAAACTGCCTGGGGTTGCCGACTGCATCGGGCACGTCTTCGAAAAAGACATACGGCTCGTCCATCGCAAGCGTCTTGCGGTCGTCGTCCGAGAAGTGAGCTGCCGTCTGGGGATCGAAGATCTCGGCATCGGTCAGCCCGAGAACCTGCTCCGGGCTCTTGTGCGCGTACTCGGCAAATGCCCGGTTGCACGAAAGATAGACGCCGCTCTGTGCATCCTTGGCGAACACGAGTCCGGGGAAGTTGTCGAGCAGCGTCGAGAGGATCGCCTTGGTCTCGGCAAGGAGTCGGGCTGCCTGCCCGGCCTGTGCCGAGCGGCTGTCAGAATTCTGAGAGTCTTTGATTTCGTCTTGCATTGCTCACCGCTTTGTTGGATGAAACACCGGATTGCTACGCGTCCATAGTCTCATTCTAGCAATGCTGGCTGCGATCTCGTGGCGGTGAGTCGCAAATGCAAGTTCTGGCAGTGCCGCAGCGGCCACGCTCGGCCCTGCGGCACCCCCTCGGAAAGGATCATGCGGACGAATGTCTCCGGCTGCGATCGGCCGGGCGCAAATGCCCGATCAGGGCATGATGTGCGCGGGATTGCCGTAGTGCTTGTCAAGCGGAGCGCTGAAAAAGCGGCCGTCCATCACGCGGGCGATGAGCCTGGCCTTGTCCTCCGGCTTGACGCTTCTGTCAGCGTCCATGGCCTGGAAGACCTTCTTCGGATCCATGCGGTCAGTCGTCATGCGGGCGCTTGCCTTGGAGCCGTCGGCATCAAGATAGAGGTACGTTGCTCCCCCCTTTGCGTTGCTCCAGGGCTTCCAGTTGACCAGCCCCCTGCCGTTCGGGTTGCCGCTTCTCAGGAAGTTGCCGATATAGGACTGCACGAGCCGCGAGAGGTCCTTCACCCCCTCGTTGCGGTAGGCGTCCGGATACTTCTTCTGCAGGTCGAACTTCTTTTCAGAGAACACGAAATCCATGTGAATGCCATGCTTGGAGCCGTGCACGAAGGCCATCTCCTCGCCGACAATCTTGGGATCGGTACCCCAGCGGAAGGACGCGACGTAGATCGGGCTCCTCGTGTGGCGGCTGATGCGCTCGGCCGACTGCTGCGTGTTGGCGTAGCCGAAGAACTGGCTGCCGTAGCCCGAGGCGAACGCATACTGGGCGCGCTTGTACGGATCGGTCATGACGGACTTGTCGGCGACCCAGTCCTTGAAGAGCGGGTCGGTGGCGCAGTAGAACTTGAACTCGGTCTTGTCGGCAAGCAGCAGCAGCGGCACATCGGAGACGGTGCGGGCGCGCTTGGCGCTGTCATAGACCTTGAAGCCTTCGCGCGGCAGAACCTTGCCGTCGGCGAACAGATGCGGGAAGACGCGCATGCGGATCTTTGCGCCGCTCATGAGGCGAACTATGCGCTTGGAGTCGATGCCGTAGAGCCACTCGCGCACATCGGCGCCGCCCGAACGCAGCCACTTCATTGCCGATGCCTCGTCCGCGGCCCTGCCGTCCTCAACCGCAAGCTTGGCGAAAGCCCTGGTGTGGATCGGCTCGGCCCACTCGGGGGCGGACATCGTCTGGCTGCCCGAGAAGGCCATCGCCTTCTGGAACTTGCCCTTGAACATGGGCGAAGTGAGAATCGCCATCACATCGCGGCCGCCGGCGGAGTGGCCCGCGATGGTGATGTTCTTCGGATTGCCGCCGAAATGGACGATGTTGGCGCGCACCCAGTCGAGCGCGGCGTTGATGTCAAGCAGCGTGAAGTTGCCGGACTTTTCGGCATCGGTCCCGTTCTTGAGGGCGGCCAGCTCGACAAAGCCCAGGGGGCCGAGCCGGTAGTTCAAACCCACGACGATCGCATTGGCGTTCGCGGCAAGCGCCTTGCCGTAGGAGGCGGCGGTCGATGCGCCGGTCTGGTTGTTGCCGCCATGCAGGAACACCATCACGGGCAGGTTGCCTTCGAGCGAGTTCGGACGCCAGATGTTCAGGTACAGGCAGTCGTCGGAGCCGACCGGCTTGCCCTTCTGGATCTGCAGAGCGCGCGCGGGCACCCGGGTTGCGTCAAGAACATGCGCATGCAGTGCGGGCTTGACGGGCTCCTTCCAGCGAAGCGCCCCCACGGGAGCCTTGGCGTATGCAATGCCGAGGTAGGCCTGGGTGCGGCCCTGCTCTTCGAGAATCCCCCTCACAAGCCCCTGCGCGGTATGGCGCAGGGGCGCAGCGGTCTGAGCGGCTTCGCTTGCGGCGGGCTCGGCTGCAGAAGCGGAAACGGTGCAAAAGCACAGGGCGGCCGCCAGGGCTGCGGCGGTCATTTGGGATGCGAGATAGCGGGACATCGTTTGCCTCCATGGAAAAGATGAGGCAATTGTGGCGGCCGATCCGCTCAGGAACAAGCATTTTTCTAAATTGACTACTATCAAAAATGAAATGAATCGACATGTACGCATGCCCTCTTTCCTGCAGTCGCTCCCCCATATAATTAGAGTTACAACAATAAATTCCGGTTATTCATGGAACCGATGCGGGTGCTCTGAACCGACGGTTTAATGTTGAAAATGAGAATTGACAATCTCATAATTGATAGAAACTAGGGTAAACACCAATATTTAAAATGGCATCAATTCCGCTCAAAAGCTGGGAGCTTCTCATCCGCGCCGCGGAAATCGGCTCGGTGCAGCAGGCTGCCGAGAATCTGGAACTCGATCCAACCACTGCGGGCCGCATGCTGGGCAAGCTTGAGCAATGGCTGGGGCGGAGCCTTTACGTGCGTCGCATGCGGCCCTTCACGCTCACCGAGGC
>DNLN01000072.1 GCA_003488465.1 Sutterella sp.
GCGCTGCCGGGAGCGCTGCCCGTGCTGAACCGCACGGCCGTCGAGAAGGCCATGCGGTTTGGCCTGGCCATCGGGGCGGAGGTCGCGAACAAGTCGGTCTTTGACCGCAAGAACTATTTCTATCCCGATCTGCCCAAGGGATATCAGATCAGCCAGTTTCCGCTGCCGATCGTAAAGGGCGGGAAGATTTCCTTCACCGTGCAGCCGCGAAAGGGCGAGCCGTACCGCAAGACGGTAAACCTCACCCGCGCGCATTTGGAAGAGGACGCCGGCAAGAGCGTGCACGGCATCGTGCGCGGTAAGTCCGGCATGGATCTCAACCGCGCGGGCACTCCGCTTCTTGAGATCGTGACCGAACCCGAGATGCGAAGCGCCGAGGAGGCCGTGGGCTACGCCAAGGCTCTGCACGCCCTCGTTGTCTGGATCGGCATGACGCGCGGCAACATGCAGGAAGGGAACTTCCGCTGCGACGCCAACGTCTCCGTACGCCCGAAAGGCCAAAAGGAGTTCGGCACGCGCTGCGAGATCAAGAACCTCAACTCGTTCAAGTTCCTGCAGGAGGCGATCGACTACGAAGTGCGCCGCCAGATCGAACTGATCGAAGCGGGCGGCAAGGTCGTGCAGGCGACGCGCCTTTATGACCCGGCAACGGGCGAGACGCGCCTCATGCGCGTCAAGGAAGATTCGATGGACTATCGGTACTTCCCGGATCCCGATCTGATGCCGCTTATCATTTCCGACGAGTGGAAGGCGCGGGTTGCGAGCGAGATGCCGGAGCTGCCCGAGGCGATGCGCGAGCGGCTCGTGCGTGAACTGGGACTGACCGAGTACGATGCGGATGTGCTCACCGCTAGCCGCGACATCGCCGACTACTACGGCGTGCTCGCCGCGAGCGCTCCCGACAAGAAGATCGCTGCCAACTGGGTGATGGGTGAAGTCGCCTCCGCCGTGAACGGCGCCGAGGGCATGACGTATGCCGCGGCACCCGTGCGGCCCGAGACGCTCGCCGTGATACTGAAGCGTCTTGCCGACGGCACGATCAACGCAAAGGGCGCGAAGCGCATCTTCCAGCTGATCTGGGAAGGGGCTGAGGCGAATGTCGATGCCCTTATCGAGCGCGAGGGCCTGAAGCAGATTTCGGACGCCAGCGCGATCGAGCCCCTCATTGACGAAGTGCTCGCCAGCAACCAGAAGATGGTTGAGGAGTTCCGCGCGGGCAAGCAGAAGGCCTTTAACGCGCTGGTTGGCCAGTGCATGAAGGCAACGCGCGGCAAGGCCAATCCCAAGCAGGTGAATGAACTGCTGCGCAAGAAGCTTGGCGCTTAAGGCAACGATTTGCGCTTGACGGATAGGTCGGGGTCAGAGAGCGAGAGTTCCTGACCCCGAATTGCAAAGAGTCTGAACGAACGTGACAAACGGGCAGAAAACAGGAATGCGGTGGTGGAGGCTCCTCTTTGACCGCACGCGGCTCGGAGTTGTGGGGCGGGGAGCCTATTGGGGCGCCCTCGGCATGCACGTGACGATTCTTGTGCTCGCGTTCGTCATCCCGTTTGAGACGCTCTACCGGCTGGAGGTTGAGCCGGAGAGCCTGCCGATGACGCTCTTTCTCTATGGCTGGCTGGTGCTTCTGTTCGTCACTTGCTGGAGCCTCATGCGGCTCACGGGAAGAAGGCTAACCGATGCCGGGTTTTCGCGGACCTGGCGCTGGCTTGTGCTGTTTCCCGTTCTCGGCTGGGGAGCGCTTCTTGTGATGCTTCTCATGCCGACGCGGCAGAAGCAGGAATCGGTGCGGTAGAAGACCTCAAACGATGAGAAGCTGCGTCAGCAAGGATTCAATTCTGCAGGGTGCCCGATTGAGCATCATCCTGCATGGATGTGGGCATGTCTGGCGACAGGATGTATGCCGTGCGCGGACCACCCCCTGTTTTACGAGCGCGCCGCAGGAAAAGAGGATTTAGAAAGTAGGATTTTCGGGCTCTGCCGCCAGCTGAAAGGCAAGCGGCAGACGGCCCGTCAATTGCATGCTATGCACCATACTTTGCACGGTAGGCGGCAACGGCATCGCGGAACTTTGCCGCTTCCCTTGCAGCAGGAGAATCTCCGTCCATGAAGGAGAGAAGGTTTTCAAGGTTGGCGATCGAGACGACGGGGATGCCGAGCGTCTTTTCCACATCCTGCACGGCGGAGGTTTCCGTCATTTCCGTGGCGTTGCCGCCCTTTTCCTGACGATCGAGGGCGATAAGAACAGCTGAGGGCGTTGCGCCTGCGGCCTCAATCAGTTTTGTCGATTCACGGACCGAGGTGCCGGCGCTGATTACGTCATCGATGATCACAACGCGGCCCTTCAAGGGGGAGCCGATGATGGTGCCGCCTTCGCCGTGATCCTTGGCTTCCTTGCGGTTGAAGGCGTAGGGCAGGTCAACGCCCATCCGGGCAAGATTCATGGCGACCGAGGCGACAAGGGGAATGCCCTTGTAGGCCGGGCCAAAGAGCATGTCAAACTCGATCCGCCCTGCGTCCCTCGCCTCAAGCAAAGCCTTTGCGTAGAAGGCGCCGAGTTCATCGAGAAGCCGGCCGGTATTGAAGAGTCCGGCGTTGAAAAAGTAGGGAGAGAGGCGGCCCGCCTTGGTCTTGAACTCTCCGAAACGGAGCACTTTGGCGTTGAGGGCGAATTCAATGAACTGGGAGTGATTATGGGGCATGGGGAGGCATCCGGAAAAGACAAACGAAAGTTTTTTCGCCGGGGAATCGGCGCGTTCGCAGGATTTTAGCCAAAATAGCATCCGCACCATCCTTTTCATTAGACGTTCAACCCATGCGCATCATCACATTCAACGCAAACGGCATTCGCTCTGCCTCCGACAAGGGCTTCTGGACGTGGTTTGACCGACAGGACGCCGACATTCTCTGCGTGCAGGAGTTAAAGGCCCAGATGGCCGATCTGCCGCCGGCAATCACTGACAAGCCCGGCTACCAAGGGTTCTTTCATTGTGCTGAAAAGCGCGGCTATTCTGGCTGCGGACTCTGGAGCCGAATTGCGCCAAAGAGCGTGCAGATCGGCTTTGGCGTTCCTGAGTTTGATGCCGAGGGACGATATGTACGGGCTGATTTTGAGACGGTTTCGGTGCTGAGCGTGTATTTCCCCTCAGGCACGTCGGGTGATGAGCGGCAGTTGGCAAAATACCGTTTTCTCGACGCCATCCTCGAGCATATGCGGGAGTTGAAGGAGAGCGGACGCGAGGCGATTCTCTGCGGCGACCTCAATATCGCGCACAAGGAGATTGACATCAAGAACTGGAAGGGCAATCTCACGCACTCGGGGTTCCTTCCCGAGGAGCGCGCCTGGGTGACGAGGCTTCTTGATGAGGAGGGCTGGCACGACGTGTTTCGCGAACTTGATCCCCGCCCCGAGCAGTACACGTGGTGGAGTCAGCGGGGACAGGCAAGGGCAAAGAACGTCGGCTGGCGGATCGACTACCAGATGGCAACGCCGGGTGTTGCGCGCAAGGCGCAAGCCGCAGTCATCTATCCCACGGAAAAATTCTCCGATCATGCGCCGCTCACGATCGACTACGACTGGAGCCTGACGAAATGAGGCTCGAGCAGGTGCTCTTTTCCCAGGGCTTCGGAGCCAGGCGCGAGTGCCGCGGACTCATTGCCGCAGGGCGCGTGGCGTTTGATGGAGAACTGATCGACGATCCCGACCGGGAAGTGGAGCCCGAAGGGAAGGTCTTCACGGTGGATGGCGGGGAGTGGCCCTACTTTGAAAAGGCGGTCATCGCCATGAACAAGCCCGCGGGCTACGAGTGCTCGACAAAGCCCAAACACCACCCCGGGGTGCTGACGCTCCTGCCGCCTCCGCTTCGAGTCCGGAACGTCCAGCCCGTCGGAAGGCTCGATGAGGATACGACGGGACTTTTGATTCTCACCGATGACGGGGCGCTGCAGCATCGGCTCATCCACCCGAAGCGCCACGTGAAGAAGGTCTATCAGGTGACGCTCAAGCATGCGGCTTCAGAGACGCTTTGCAAGGAGCTCATGAGGGGCGTCAAGCTCGTTGACGAAAATGAGTTGATTGCCGCAGAGGAAGCGAGACTGTCTGATGCAACGACCCTCATGCTCACGATCAGCAGCGGCAAGTATCATCAGGTCAAGCGGATGGTCGCCGCCGCAGGGAACCGCGTTGAGGCACTTAGACGCGTTGCGTTCGGGCATTTTGAACTTCCGGGAAATCTCCCCG
>DNLN01000154.1 GCA_003488465.1 Sutterella sp.
GGCGATGACGATGAGCAGCATCACAAAGAGCAGCGGCATCGCGTACTTGTTGAAGCGCTCGATGCCCGCATCAATGCCGAACATGATCACGGCGCCGGTGGCGATGATGAACACCGCGGTGTACATCCAGGACTCGAACTGGTCCGTGAGCAGCGCGCCGAAGATCTTGCCGCCGTCCGTGCCGGCTGCGCCAAAGGAGAGCGAGAAAATGTCGCCCAGGTTGATCATCATGTACTTCACGCAGTAGGCGCCGAGCACCGTGTAAAAGCTCATGATGATGAAGGCCGAAAGGCCGCCCAGCCAGCCGACCCACTTGAACCTTGAGCTCGCGAGCTTGTAGTACGCGCCGATGCAGCCCTTGCGGGAGCGGCGGCCGAGCGAGAGTTCAATAAGCAGGACCGTGAAGCCGACGATGGCGGCCAGAATCAGATAGACAACGAGGAAGGCAAAGCCGCCGCTGATGCCCATCTTGTAGGGGAATCCCCAAATATTTCCCAAACCAACGGCTGAACCGATGGCTGCCATGAGAAAGCCGAAATTGCTGCCCCAAGTGGCACGTTGGTTTTCCATAGTTTCTCCTGGTTAATGATGTTGCCGATGCGGGCCGTCCGCACGGAACGGACGAACGCATGACGGTGCGCAGGGCGAAAAGCGCGCCCGCGCTTTTTTAGTCGTAAGAGGCTATTTTCCTTGCGAGCGCAAGGCAAGGGCAAGCATTTAATGCGCTTTGTTGCCAAGTGAGGGCTATTTCTACTATGTAGTGCCTAAGAAGCTGTCGACACAAGGAAACACAGCCATTCACACGCACTTAAAAAGGGCCTCAACAACCGCCCCGCGAAGGCTTCAAAAGCGGCCGTCCTGGGCCCTGAACCGGGTCCTCAACCGAGCCGTCACCCCCGCCCTCGAAAGCCGCCCCAAGCGCCGCCCCCGAAAAGCGCTCTTTCGCTGCCGCAATCCTTCTTCGTGCGGCCCCTCATTTTCCGCACCGAACTCCGTTTTCTGCCACGCGGCACGCGCTTTTTTTCGTGAAACAAACGGGATTCGCACTCGGGTCAACCCCTAGTTCTGTTGGGGGATGCATTTTTGCATGCCGACTTCCCGCAAGTCATTGATTCACATTTTGTTACAAATCGTCGAAACGCGCGAGGGCACTGATGTTTACACGACTTTTTGATTGAGTCAAATTTTTTCTTATTTTAACGCGCTTTCTGCTATGTCATTTCTGAATCAGGCCCTGAACCATATTGATTTTCAATGGTTTTTCACCCACCATATTTTTTACGCACGAGGCCGGCTTTTCCGGGACGGCCAGTGCGCACCGGCGGTGCGGGCCATGGGGTCTGCGGGCCGGTTTGTTCATCCCGGGCAAGGAGAAAAACCAATGCATCCAACCTCCGTCGGACTGACCGACAGGATGCCGGCCAGGCACTGGCTGCAATCCGCTCTTGTTCTCATCCTGGCGCTCATCGTGCTTTCGCTTGCAAGCGATCCCACGTATGCGGCGACCGCGGGCGAGGAATTCTCGGACCTGTACACCCTGCTCAAGGGCTGGTGCACGGGGTACCTCGGCAAGAGCATCGCGATCAGCTTCATCCTGGTCGGCCTTGGCATGGGCATCATCCGCGGCTCCATCGTCGCGGCCGTTGTGTGCATCGCCTCGGCGGTGGCGCTGCTCATGGCTCCGTCCGTGATCGACGCCCTGTTCGTCGCGTCCTAGGTCAGCCTAAGGAGGGAAAGTCAGTCATGCAGCGCATTCCAGTTCCCCGGACGCTTGACGCCCCGCCGAGATTTCTCTGGTGGGATGCCGACCAGGTGTTCGTTTTCAGCTCAGGACTCGTGATCGGCCTTGCGGTCTCCGGGATCGGTCTGGCGCTTGCAACGGCGGTATTGCTCACATGGCTCTGGAACCGCGCCAAGGGCGGCAGGGGAGTGGCAAGAGCCTTCGCGCTCATCTACTGGTACCTGCCCGCCGACGTGTTCCGCAGAGTTCCCGCTAGCGCCAGACGGCATTTCCTCGGCTAGGGGAGAAGTCCCCGAAGAGGGCGGCGCGATCCTTTTCCGAGGCGCGCCGCCCGCCGAACCACCCGCATTTGTTTTTTTCACTTCAAAGATTTTTCCATGATCAACGACAACCACCGGGACGCCGATCCCGTGTACGAGCGGCTCGGCCGGCAGGCCGCGGCGCTTCTGCAGCTCAGAAGGTTCGTGCTCTTTGCCCTTGCGGCGAGCCTTCTCACAAGCGCAGCGCTCTCCGCGGTGATCCTCACGCAAAAGGACAGGACGCGCACGGTCGTCATCGCGCCCGCCGAATCCACGGTCACCTACAGCGCCGAGGAGGACTCGGTGAGCGCGAACCTCCTCGAGCGCTTTGCGATGAACGCGCTTGCGCTCATCTCCAACATGACGCCCGCAACGGCCGCATGGCAGACCGAGACCTTTCTCAAGTACGCCGCGCCCGAGTCCTACGGCGAGATCGCCGCGGCGCTTCGCTCGGGAGCCGCAGAGCTCGCGCGCAACCAGGCCGCGGTCGCCTTCTTTCCCATGGCGGTCAGCGTCGACCGGGACGAAAAGCGCGTGTGCGTCAAGGGCGAGGAGCGGCTCTTCATCGGCCGCACGGTGACGGGAAGCGAACCTGCGGTGCTGTGCCTAGCGCTAACCGTCCGTGCAGGGCGCCTCTGGATCGCCGCGCTCACCAAGCGCCCCGCGGGCGAGTTCGATGCCCAGGGATCAAATCCAAATTCCACCAGAACCCAAACAAAGGGAGGGCGTTCATGATGCGCCGACCGATTCGGATTCTTGCCGCAGTGCTGATTGCGGCATCGTGCGGGGCCGCAGCCGCCGCAAAGACCCCGGTTTCACCAGCCAGCGGCGAGCGCCTTTATTCGCTCTCCCGGGACGAAGTGAACCTCGTTCGGGTTCCGGGCGAAATGATCGAGCACGCGGTCTACGACACCGATGCGCTCGAAGTCTCGCCCGACAAGGCCCGCGGCGTTCTCTACGTGCGCGTGATTCCGGCCTATGCGGCTTCCGGCAAAAAGCGCACCGCCGCCTTCGTGAGCACGGGGCAAAACAGCTACGCGCTCGCCTTTTCGATCGACCCGGTCGGCGCGCAGGAAATCGCGGTCGAGCCCTCGCAGCGCGATCTCATGCGCCGCAATGCCGAGCAGGCCGCCGAGCAGAACTCGAGCATCGCCTCGATCGCGGCCCTGCCGATGGCGCCGCTCTCCGCGCCGGACTTCGTTGCGGAGTTAAAGGCCCTTGTGAAGGCCGCCGCGGCCGCGGACCCCGATTCGCCCAAGAGCCCTGCGGGCGCGGTCTTTTCCGAAAGCGACAAGGAGACGATCCGCACCGTTGCGTTTCCGGCGAGGCGCGGCCGCTTTGCGCGCCTTTCCGTCACGCAAAGCGAAATGCGCGTTTCGGAAAAGCGGCTGGTGGACATCCTCACCCTGCAGAACATGACGGCCGGAGCGCTCCCCCTTGACTGGAAGCGCTTTGCGCGCGCAACGAAGGCCGTGCTCGCCGTTGCCAGCGCCGAGGAGCGCCTTGCCCCCGGCCGGGCCGCAACGCTCCTCATCATCCGCGACAAATCGGAGGCCGCCAAGGCCGGGCCCATCCGGCCCGCCCTTGACGAGCTTCTCGGCAAATAGGGAGGCAAAGGCTCATGGATTCCAAAGAGGACTTCAGCTTCCCCTCGGGCGATCCCTTCGGCGCAAATGCCCATGCCGGCACCCGGGAGGGCGCTTTCCCGGGGGGAAGCGCCGAGCAGCCGGAGGAGGAGCCCCAGCTCACGGGCGAAATCTCGCCTCCGCGGGGGGCGCGCACGCTGCGCGAAAAGCTTGCCGCCATGCGCAACGTCTTCATGCGCACCGCCCGGCACCGCGTGCAGCGGAGCGATCTCGGCCGCGTCTCCGGACAGAACGAGGAGAAAAAGCGCCAGCAGCGAAACTTCGCGCTCCTGGCGGCGCTTGCCTTCTGCGCGATCTTCGCCTTCGTGTGGTTCGGCTCGGGCTCATTCACCCGCAAGGGGCCCGAACCCGAGGTGCGGTTTGCAAAGACCGACTTTCGCATGGGGCCGGACTCGCTCGACAAGCAGGCCTTCCAGAGCCAGTACGAGGAGCGGCTCGATGCGATCTCAACGCAATTGAAGGGCACGAACGAGACGATCGGCAAGCTCACCGCGCGCATCAACGAACTCAACGCGAAAAGAGGGGAGAGGGACGCGTCTTCGTCTCCCGAGGATCCCCCGCGCTCGCCCGCGCTTCTTCCCGACTTTCCCGACGCAAGCGGCGCGGCGCTTGCCGCCATTCCCCAGAAAAAGTCCCACCGCGCGCGGCTCGGCATCGTCGAGGTGGCCGCCCGGGCAGCCGAGCCCCAGGGGCAGGCCGCGGGCTCGGCGAAGTCCTTTCGCCGGGGCCTGAAGGGCGGCTGGGACGAGCCGATCGCCCGCAACCGGGCCCGGCACGAGAGCGCGAGGTCCTACATTCCCGCCGGCAGCTTCATGCGGGGCGTCGTGCTCTCGGGCGTTACGGCGCCCACGGGCGGGAACGCCGCCCAGAACCCGATTCCGATGCTGCTTGAAGCCACGGACCTTGCGCGGCTTCCCAATGAATTCCGCGCGTCCGTGAAGCGCTGCTTTATCACCGCCAACGCCGCGGGCGACCTCTCGAGCGAGCGCGTCTGGGTGCGCCTTGACCGCATGAGCTGCATGCGTGAGGACGGCAGGGCCCTTGACGTGCGCGTTCAGGGGTACGTCACCGGGGACGACGGCAAGACGGGCGTTCGCGCCCGGCTTGTCACCCGAAGCGGCCAGGCGATCGCCAACGCCCTTTTCCTCGGGACGCTCTCAGGCCTTGGCAAGGCCGTTTCGCTCTCGGCGCAAAACACCACGACCTACAGCTCGGGCGCGCAGTCAAGCAGCGTCTCGAATCCCTGGCGCGCAGGTCTCGGGGAGGGCGTTGACACCGCCTCGGACCGGATCATCGCCTATTACCTGAAGCTTGCCGACAAGATCTTCCCCGTCCTTGAGATCGACAGCGGCAGGAAGGTCGACATCGTCTTCAGCCAGGGCGTGACGCTTGGCGAAGAACCCCAGCAAAAACCACCCAGGGCCGCCCCCGCGGCCGACACGGCAGGCGCGAATTCCTCGCTCGTCTTCGGCCGCGCCATGAAGGAGAGAAACAATGAACTTGACTAGCCTGCGGCCCTTGCCGGCCGCTTCCGCCGCGCTCCTTGCCGCAGTCCTTACCGGCTGCTCGTCGCTCACGGGCCTCATTGACGCCCATGACGAGTTCGGCTGCCCCATGAGCGCGGGCGTGAACTGCACGACGCTCTCCGCGACGCACCGGATCGTCGAGCGCGAGCTCGCCGAGGGCGAGAGCCCGAAAATCACCATCAAGGGAACTCCGGCAGACGCCCCGAACGCATCTTCCGGCAAGGCCGCAGCCGCGGCCGCCGTCGCCGAGCCCGTTCCCGCGCCCGCGGTTGTTCCGGCCCGGCCCTCCGGCGCCATGCGCGCTTCCGAATCGGTCTACGTGCTGCGGATCCTGCCCTGGGTCGACGCCGAGGGCGATCTTCACGGCGACTCGCGCGTGTGGGTGCGCGTTGCCGAGCCCAAGTGGCGGATCGAGTCCCTGCGCCGCAGGGCGCTTTCGGGAGAATCGAGATGAGCCTCGCGACGCCGCCCTGGTGGCAGCGCTTTCTCGGGGGACTCGCTCCCCGCTCCAATCTGCGGGGCGTGAGCGTCGAGCTTCCCCGAAACGGCGTCAAACCCACCGTGGACCGTCTGAGCGGCGCGCTCACCGTTCTCGCGTACGCGCCCGCCGAGCGCCTCTTTCTGCTGAATGCCGGAGGCGAGAGTCCCATCCGGGCCGTGGGCCGGGTGTACGAGCTCAACAGCGCCCTTGGCGCCGATGAGGCGCTCTCGCTTGCGATCGAGCGCTTCATCCGCAGCGACCTTCCCGAAAAAAGCGTGATCGGCGTCACCCGCTACGCCTCGCCCGTCATCCGCCCGTATCTTCGCGACGTGCTCGCCGCCCGGGACCGCGAGACGCTGCTTTCGGCGAGCGCCGCGGCGCTTTCCCGCCGGATGAGCCTTGAGCGCGCCCGGATGTTCGACCGCATCGCGCTCACCGGAGCCCACAAGGGCGAGCCCTTTGCCGCCCGGAACTTTCGCATCTGGCTGAGCATCACCGCCGAGATCGGCGACACGGACGACGCCCGGACGATTCCGACGCTCCCGGCCGTCAAGGCTTTTGCCGAGAGCGCCGACGCGGCGGTCTCGGCCCTTGACTCGTTCGGACTCGTTGCGTACGACTGGGGGGCAGAGGACTACTCGGCCACAATGAGCGAACTCCTAAACATGGAGCACGTTCTCTCAGGGGCCGAGCCCCGGGGCGCGCTCGACCCCCGCCGGGAGCTTCGCGACCAGACGGTGCGGCACGACACCGCGTACGACGTCGAGCGCGAGCGGATCCGGATCACGAGCCCGGGCCGGCCAGGCATCGATCTCGTCGCGCTCGAAGTCACCGGGTACCCGGACTTCATCCACGTGAACGACCTCGCAAGCCTCATGGGGTCGGATGCGGTCTCGGGCGCGGCTCTTGCGCACCCGTTCCTCTTCACGACGCTCATCGAGCCCACGCCGGTTGCCGGGGACAAGTCCGTGACGGCGGTGAAGCTTGCGCGCGTCAAGCAGCTCCGCAGCACCGAGATCGGCGTCTACCTCACGGACCTCGCGCAGCGCGAGCACGACCTCACGATCGCCGCAAACGCGTGCGAGAGCGAAGGGGGCCTGGCGCGCATCGCCCACGAGCTCGTGCTCTGGGCTCCGGCGGGCCGCGGCGTGCAGGCGGCCGAAGCGGCAAAGGCGATCCTTGCCGAAGCGCGCTTTGAAGGGGCGCTCGACCTCGGGCTGCAGTTTCTCGGACTCATGATGTCGCTGCCGCTCGAGGGCTCCTGGGGCCTCATGCGGGACCTTTCGGCAGCCCGCCACACGAGCACGAAGACGCGCCGGGCGGCCGCGCACATGATGCCGATCCTTGGCGAGTACCGCGGCACGGGACGGCGCTCGGGCGAAGCGCACGCAACGCCCATGGCGCTGCTCACCACCCGGCGCGGCCAGCTCTTCGGCGTCGACACCTTCGCCAACCGCAACGGCAACTACAACGGGATCGTCGTCGGCACCTCGGGCTCGGGCAAATCCGTGCTCACGCAGGAGATCGTGATGAGCATGCTCGCCACGGGCTCGCGGGTCTGGGTCTTTGACATCGGCCGCAGCTACCAGCACCTGATGGAGCTCATGGACGGGCAGGGGATCGACTTCGGGGGGAGTGCGCAGCTTTGCGTCAATCCCCTTGACATCGTCGACGATCCACAGGACATGATCGAGGAGATCGCCCACATCATCACGACGATGGCAAACGGCGAGACGCCCCTTGAGCTCACGCAGGCCGAGCTCCTCAAAATGGCGATCCTGCGCGTGACGCGCGAGGCCCGCGCCGCGGGGCGCGTGCCGACCGTGACGGACCTCACGATCGATCTCATGGACAGCAGCGAGCCGGGCCTTGCGGACCTCGCAACGCGCCTCATGCCGTACTCGGCCAGCGGCAGGTACGCGCGCTGGTTCGAGGGGAAGGCGAACGTCGACTTCTCCGCCTCGCTCGTCGTCCTTGAGATGGAGTCGCTTGTGAACAAGCCTCTTTTGCAAAGCGTGATCCTTCTCATCCTCATCATGCGGATCTTTGAGGACATCCGAAAGCTCCCCCGCTCGGCAAAAAAGCTCATCGTCATCGACGAGGCCTGGAGGCTTCTCGCGGGCGAGTCGGGGCGCTTCATCGAATGGGCCTGCCGAACGCTTCGCAAGTACGGCGCGGGGATCTTCTGCATCACGCAGTCGATGGAGGATTTCGAGGCCTCGGGCACGGCCAGGGCCGTGCGCATGAACGCCGACAGCGTGTTTCTGCTCCGTCAGAAGGAGGCGAGCATCGTCAAGGCCTCCCCCGACGAGTACGTGCGGGATCGCTTGAGGAGCCTCACCACCCAGGCCGACGTCTGGAGCGAGGTCTACTGCCGGATCGGAGACGGCGCGGGCGTAATCGGCAGGCTCGTGCTCGATGACTTCTCGATGACCGCCTATTCGACCCGAAGCGAAGTGTTCGAAGCGGTGGAGGCGGCGAAGAAATCGGGCCGCACCATTCTCGAAGCGATCGCGGCCGTTGCGGAGAAAAGCGCATGAAACGCCGCAATCAGAACGCGCCCGCCCGCAGCGCCGACTTTCTCGCGCCCTTTATCGACGAAGTCCGCCTTCAGACCTCGGGCGTCACGGTGAACAGGATGAAGGACGAAGGTGGAAGCGACGAGGAAATCGCCGCCCACAAGGCGCGCTGGGAGCGGCGCGAAGCGCTGATCGACCGCTGGATCCGCATGGACTGCCCGGCTAGCGGCTTTGACGCCTTTCTCACGGCCGAGGCCGAGGAGCGCAAATACGGCAGGGCGGGCAGCGAGGCTGCCGAACCCGGCTCTTGCGAGCCCGCCCCGGCCGGACCCGTCATCCCCGAGCCCGAACCCGAACCGTTTACGCTC
>DNLN01000131.1:0-2070 GCA_003488465.1 Sutterella sp.
CGGGGCCGCCCGTCACGAGGTGGATGTCGTCTTCGGCGGCAAGCCAAAGCACGCGCCCGACGCTCGCCATGGTTTTCTCGGCAGAGCGCTTCGCCTCTTCGGTTGCCCCGCTCCCGGCAAAAAGCCCCGTGTACCCGGCGCCCACCTTTGCGGGCGTGTTGGGCATTGCCCGGACGATGTTGTCCGTCCCAAGCCACTTTGCGATGCTCGCGATCGCAACGCCCGCTGCGATGGAAAGGATTGCGGCCGAGGGCTTCAGTAGCGGCCGGATCTGCCGGCAGCACGCCTCAAGCATCTGAGGCTTGACGGCAAGAACCACCATGTCGGCCTGACCGAGCCAATCGCCCGCCGACTCGAACGTCTGCACGCCGAACTGCCCGGCAAGCCTTTCGCGCTTGTCTGCATTCGGGTCGCTCACCAGAATGTCTCCGCCCGGCATGCCGCGAGCGGCAAGTCCGCCGACAATGGCCGAGCCCATGTTGCCGCCGCCCATGAATGCAATCTTCATAACCTGTGTGCCTCTAAGAAAAATATCGGTGCCAACCATTCTAGCGGTCACGCCTGGGCTTCCCAATCCTTCCTGCCGCAGGATCCGTAAGCTCGGGAATCGCCCCGCCCGCAACGGCCCAAAAATAAAGGCTCGCCACACTGCAGCAGGGCGAGAGCCTGCGCCGGTAGCGCTCAAAAAGCGCCCGATCGATCCGCCTGTGCCGGTACACCATCCGCATGCCGCGCTGGATTCCTAGGTCGGCAAAGCTGAGGATGTCGGGCCGCTGCAGGCTAAAAAGCAGAAGCATCTCAGCGGTCCACACGCCGATGCCACTCAAGGTTGAAAGCGTGCGGATGGCCTGCTCGTCGCTCATGCCGCGCACGGCCTCGAGGTCAAAACCGCCCTCAAGCACGCTCTGCGCAAATTTCTGGATGTACTCGACCTTGCGTCCGGACAGTCCTGCGGCTCTAAGCACCGCGCTCTCGGTCTTGGCAACCGCCTGCGGCGTCACCTCGCCCAAAGAGTCCGTCAGCCTCGTCCACACGGTCTGCTGGGCCTTCATCGAAATCTGCTGTCCGACGATATGCCGAATCACAGCTGCAAAAAGATCTTCATCCACCTCGCGCTCGATAGGGCCCAACCGTTCGATCACGGCGCCTAGACGCGCATCGCGCCGCTTGAGGTACTCGATGTCTTTCCTGCCGTATGGAAAATACATGGCTGCTCCTTGCCGCACGGGCGGCATTTGCGCACCAAGTTAGCACAAAACGGACCTCGCTCCCTTGGCAGTGCACGGCCTGTGCGTCAGGCTATGATTGACCTCTCAAATAAACCACAGAGGCTCTGAGCACCATGCTTCCGATCATCAGCGTCAAAGAACTCGCCGCCATCGCCGCGCAGCCCAACGTCATCATCATCGACACCCGCTCCGAGCTGGGCGACCCCGATGCCGGCCGCAACGCCTATGGCGCGGGTCACATCCCCGGCGCCCGATTTGCCGATGCCGACACCGTCGTGTGCGGCTTCAAGACGGGAAAAAACGGCCGCCACCCGATGCCCTCGATGCCTGTTTTCTGCGAACGCATGCGCGCACTCGGAATCAACACCGAGAGCCGCATCGTGACCTATGACGGAGGCAGCGCCTCGTTTGCCGCGAGACTGTGGTTTGCATTGCGTGCGGCAGGGCACGCCAATGTCCAGGTGCTGGACGGCGGTTTTGACGCCTGGGCCGCTGCCGGACTTCCGATCTCCAAGGAGGTTCCCGCCCCGGCCGCCGGCGATTTCTCTGCGAGGGATCCCCTCGAAGTGATCGTGCGCGTGGACCGCGTCGAAGCGAACGTGCTCTCGCACTCGTTCCTCATGGTTGATGCGCGGGCCCACGAGCGGTACCTTGGCCTTACCGAGCCCATCGATCCGAAGGCCGGACACATTCCCGGCGCCTTCAACCGTCCCTGCTCGGAGAACCTTGAGAAGGGCTTTTTCAAGAGCCCCTCTGAACTCGCCCGCGAATTCGAGCCTGCTCTCCAGAAGGCGGCGGGTCGGCCGATCGTCAACTACTGCGGCTCGGGCATCACGGCATG
>DNLN01000131.1:2151-2512 GCA_003488465.1 Sutterella sp.
CATCGCGGGTCTTGAACCCGCCGGTCTTTATGTCGGAAGCTGGTCCGAGTGGTGCGCCGATCCCAAGCACGAAATCGCCACGGGCGAAGAGGAGTAGACGCACGATGTCCGCTTTAGATGACCTTGCCCTCACCTGCCGCAAGCTCTCGATCATCGATTACGAGGTCTCGCTCTCGATCGGCGTCACCGCCGAGGAGCGCGCCGGCGCACAGCCCGTGCTGATCTCGGTCGACGTTTGGGTGCCCCGGCCCGCCATCGTGACCGATGCGCTCGCAAGCACATATGACTACACGCAGATCACCCGGATCATCGACGAGACCGTTACGGCAAGAAGCTTCAGGCTTCAGGAGACGCTCGTCGA
>DNLN01000132.1 GCA_003488465.1 Sutterella sp.
TTCTGTCGACGAAAAAGAAAATGACAAGAAATACAACAAATGTCCCGCAGAAAATATTGGGCTTTCCATTCATCACTTCCAGTGGCCCATTTGCACCAGTAAACAGCTTTGCAAAAGCCTCTGCAAAAGACATTGTCTCTGCGACACTGAAGTCCGACAACCCGTTCTGTTCGGCGCGCCCGCCAAAGAAAGAGAGCAATGCAGGAACCCAGAGGAACGCAGGGAGCAACCCTGCAATGACTGAGGCTGATGAATATCTGAACCAAATAACCTTTCTGACCGTCGGATCTTTTTCATTTCGTTCCGCAAGGAACATCAGGAACAAAACCACCGATGCAACGCAAAGAAAAAATCCAAAGTAGAAGCTCGAAAAGATCGAAAACGCCAAGGTAAAGAGATAGAGCCAGGGCGCTTTCCCGTTCACAATGTTCTTTAAGCCAAGCGCCACCAAAGGAAGCAGTTCAACATCAACAAAGAAGTTGTAGTTAAAGCAATTTGCGACATTAAACCCTATGAACGCATAGATCGTTGAAAATATTAAGTTCGCAGCACTTCTTCCATATACAGAGGACAGGAATATGAACATCGTCAGACCGCAGACTGAGAAATTAATTGCGGTCAGCAATGAATACATTTCCGGGAAGTGTTCAAGATCAAAAAACGCCACGATGAGATTGGAGGGGTTCAGCATATACGTGAGCTGCCCCAGATGCGGCATTCCAAATCCAATCTCAAACGTGTAGAGCAGATTCTCTTCGCCTTGGAGAAAGCGCTTTAGAAACGCAAGATCGCTGACATACATCTCCTGCGCATCGGCTATCAAGAGCGTCTCGTTCCCAAACGGTGCAATATGCAGTGCCGCATAGGCAACGAACATCAGGACGAGCGGCAAAAAAAACGAAGCGGCATACAGCAATGCCGTTTTTGCTTTAGTGTTCATGATGACTAATCACCTTCACTCAAGATTTACTGCTCTTGACTTCCCAACAACTTGAAGCCTCTAGCTACCTTCTTTCGCTCTCAAACAGGCTTTTAGAGCAGTCGTGCAGCTCTTTTATTCAATCTTCTCAATTGGCGATCGGGTTTTCTTCGGCCGAGCGTCATCGTTGTAGCCGTAATAGCCTTCGACGATGTAGAGCGGCCTGTCCTGCGATTGCTTGTAGATTCTGCCCACGTACTCTCCCAGCACGCCAATGCAAAACAGCTGCACCCCGCCGATGAAGAGCGTGGCAATCATCAAGCTCGTCCAACCGCTAATGGCACTATTGAGCACAAATTTTGAATAAAGCGCATAAAGGAGGCCGGCCGCAGCCAGCATTGAAGAAAACAATCCCAAAAGAGAAGCGAGCTTTAGCGGTTTGATGGAAAAGGAGAGGATCCCGTTCAACGCAAACGCAACCATTTTTGCAAGCGGATACTTGCTCTCTCCTGCGGCCCGTTCTGCGCGCTCATAAGGAAGGGAGATCTGCTTGAAACCAACCCAACTCACCATTCCGCGGATAAATCGGTCTCGCTCAGGCATCGCCGACAAGGCATCCACTACGCGCCTGTCCATGAGACGGAAGTCGCCGGTGTCCACCGGAATGGCAGTATCGGAGAGCGCTGCCAGCACTCTGTAGAACATCTTTGCCGTGATCTTTTTGAATGCGGTCTCGCCAAGCCGCTTCGTCCTTGTGGCGTAAACAACGTCATAGCCGCTCAACCACAGCAGGAACATCTTCGCAATCGTTTCCGGCGGATCCTGCATGTCGCAATCCATCAGCACGACGGCGTCTCCGTTGCTCGCGTCAATTCCGGCCGTTGCCGCAATCTGGTGTCCGAAGTTCCGTGCGAAATTGACAATGCGGATGTGAGAATTCTCTTTCTGGTGACTGCGAAGGATCTCCATGGTCCTGTCAGAACTTCCGTCGTTCACGAAGATGAGTTCGTAGTCAATCTGAAGTTCCTCCCCACCGAACCTTGTCAGCGAGGACCTGTCCGCCTCATCCACAGACGTCTGCAAGTCAGCAATCGCCTTCTCGATTCTTGGAATGGAACTGTTGAGCACCTGCTCTTCGTTGTAGCAGGGAACTACCACCGAAAGTAGTTTTTTCATGGAAACTTATCTCTGTACACAATCAAGGGGCATGGTCGCCACGCCCCCGGTTCTTTTCGCACTCTAATTCTAGTTTCCTCCCCCGCAGAATATGCCGACCGCTTCCCGCCCCTCGTCTTTCATGTGTATCCTGCAGCTGCGCCACTTGCCGATTCTTAACCAATGCCCATTCGGCTTTGCCCAGCAAAACCGATCCCAGAAAAACCTTCCTCGCTGCGGCAAAAAAGCCACGTCTCCCCCGAATTTCCTGACTGTAAAAATTAAACCTCATTAGGGATAACCACAAATGCCACAGAAAGGAATAACATTGAGTCATCAGAAGTTGCGATAGTGCGATTTGCCTGCGCAGCCTCAGATCAAAGATCGACACTTATAGAGTGAAGGAGTCAATGTATGAAGATTCTCGTTCCGATTGACGGCAGCTCCTACAGCCAGAACTCGCTTGAATTCCTGGTTTCCCGTAAGGAACTGCTCAACAAGGATGCGGAAATTGAACTGCTCGTAGTTCTTGATCCTCTGCCCTCGCGCGCAGCAAGGCTCGTCGGCAGGGATTCGCTCGTGCACTTCTACGAAGAGGAATCGGACAAGATTCTCAAGCCCGCTCGCAAGTTCCTCAAGAAGTTCAATGTCCAGGCCAAGGAATCCTTCACGGTGGGCGATCCCTCCGAGAAGATCGCCGATGAGGCCGAGCGTCTTGGCGTTGACCTCATCATCATGGGTTCGCGCGGCCGCACTGCGCTTGCCGGTCTGTTCCTCGGCTCGGTCACCAACGGCGTGCTCGCCCGCTGCAAGACTCCGATCCTCATCCTGCGCGGCAAGACCGCTCCGGAAGCCGATGCAATCCGCGTCGGCATCGCAGTGGACGGCTCCAAGTACGGTCTGGCAGCGGTCAAGTACCTGCTGCGCAACCTTGCCCTGTTCGGCGCGAACAGCAAGTTCTATCTGATCAATGTCGCCAGCGACTACGCCGGCACGGTGATGCCCGACATGGCCGGCATGGCGCTTCCCGCCCTCTCCGAGAGCGAAGTGCTCGAACTGCAGAAGAAGGAATTCACCGAAGCGGTCGATCCGCTCCGTCCGCTCTTTGCCAAGGCCGGCATCACGCCCAAGGACGTGTGCCTTGTCGGCAACCCGGGTGACGAAATCGCCGCCTTTGCCAAGAAGAAGGATCTTGACATCATCGTCATGGGCTCTCACGGCTACGGCCGCTTCAAGTCCGCCGTCATGGGCTCGACCGCCATGCGCATCGCCGCACGCGGCAAGGTGCCCATACTGCTGATCCGTTAATCGAATGGGCCTCAGATCCTCAAGGCGTCAGGAGTTGATCTCCCGGCGCCTTTTTCGTATCAATGGCGAACACAAAAAAGCCGCACCCGCGGCATCCCGCAGTGGTACGGCAACTAACTTCAGATTAATCGCGAAGTTTACCTTAATTAATTCGTCCTGACAAAAAAAACGAATGTTTGTTGTCTCATGCCAAGGTTTGACGCCAATTTTTGCAATAACCCCTTGTTGGTAGAAACCAATGTGCGGCGGCATGCATACAATCTGTTGCAGATGCTCCCTGACGGGCTTTTTCGCCCTGACCCCATCGGCATTTCGGGATCATGAGGGGCGCACAGAAAAAATAATTTTCTTACCAGAGGAATCCACTATGGCTACTAACAAAAAGTCATTGGGCCTAGCATGGCAAATGCTCATCGGCTTGGTGCTCGGCGTCATCGTTGGCGCCGTCATTGATGCTGAAATCGGCAAGACCTATCTGCAGCCCTTCGGAACGCTGTTCATTCGACTGATCCGCATGGTCGTGGTTCCGTTGGTGATCGCCACCCTGATCGCCGGCGCTGCCAACATTGCTGACATCTCCAAACTGGGCCGCGTCGCCATCAAGATCCTGATCCTGTACGCAGTGGGCTCGGCTCTTGCCGTGATCTTCGGTCTGTTCTTTGCCAACTTGATCGATCCGGGCCTCGGCCTGAATCTGTCCACCGAAGGCCTGAACGTCAAGAAGGTGACCGCTCCCCCGATGGTTCAGACGCTGCTGAACATCGTCCCGATCAACCCGATGGAAGCCCTCTCCAAGGGCGCCATGCTCCAGATCATCTTCTTTGCCATCATGTTTGGCTTCGGTCTGGCTGGTCTCGGTGAAAAGGGCCGTCCGCTCGTTGATTTCTTCGACCTCGTCGGCCAGGTGATGATCCGCGTCACCAACATGGTCATGGCCTACGCTCCGATCGGCGTGTTCGCATTGATCGCCTTCACGGTCTCCCGTCACGGTCTGGCTGTTCTGCTGCCGCTCGGCAAGCTCATCCTCGCCTCGCTCATCGCAACCGTCCTGTATGTCTTCCTCATCCAGGTTCCGGCTGCCAAGTTCCTGGGCGGCGTCGGCATGATGCAGTTCTTCCGCGGCATTGCCGAACCCTGGCTGATCGCCTTCACGACCTGCTCGTCTGCAGCCGCTCTGCCGGCCAACATCCAGGCAGCCCGCCGTCTTGGCGCCACCAAGTCGATCACCTACTTCTCCATCCCGCTCGGCAACACCATCAACATGGCCGGTACGGCCATCTACATGGGCGTTTGCGCCGTGTTCGCCTCTGAAGTGTTCGGCATGAGCCTGTCGATGGCCGACCAGATCACCATCGTTCTCATGGGCGTTCTCGCCGCCGTCGGTACCGCTGGCGTCCCGGGCGCCGGCCTGATCATGACGACCATCGTCTTCACGCAGGTTGGCATTCCGCTCGAAGCCGTTGCCCTGATCGCCGGTATTGACCGTATCCTCGATATGATCCGTACCTCCGTGAACGTGACCGGCGACGTCATGTCCGCCATCGTTGTCACGAATTGGGAGCACCAGCTGCACGCTGACAAGCTTGAGGCTGACGAGGGCAAGGAGATCATGTAATGGATCTCGCCGGGGCTCCCTGCGAGCCCTAGGCCCTACCTCCTACCGAGCCGGTTCTCTGGTTAAGAGACCGGCTCAATTTTTTGCCTCCGAAAGGAAGCGAAAAACGGCTCAATGCTATGATCGGCCTGTTCGGACCGTCTCCCTGAAAATCCCCGTGGAGGCAGCTGTCCGCCACGTTTTTCTCGCCGGGAGCGCCTTGCATGACCAAAGTCAATTCCAATTACCTTCAGCTCAAGGACTACCTTTTCGCGGGAATTGCCGAGAAGGTTGCCGCTTTTCGCGCGGCGCATCCCGAAAAACCGCTCATCAGCCTCGGGATCGGGGACGTCACCCACCCGCTCATTCCCGCCGTAGTCAAGGCGCTGCATGCGGCTGTCGATGAGAACGCCTCTCTTGCGGGCTTTCAC
>DNLN01000086.1 GCA_003488465.1 Sutterella sp.
TGTTTTTATTGGATTTTCTGTTGACTGAGGAGGTGTGGTTTGGTATCATAGTGGGCAAGAAATAGATTGTACGAGTAAGCCATGACATCCGCCCAATCACTCGATACCTCCACCTCCGCAAAAACTTGGCGATTGAGCGCCTTCATCGACAAGGCCGGCCGCCATTACATCTACGCATATTGGAATCAATGGGATCCGGTCAAAAAACAGTCCCGCAATGGCGCAACCCGCAGCGTTGGCCGAATCTTGGAGGACGGAAGAGTGCGCTTTTCTCCTAAGTTCTTAGCGGACCATCCCGAGTACGCCGAAGGCGTCTGGGTTTATCAGGGCAACCAGCTGATCTCAACAAGCGAAGAAGATCTCAAGAAGGACATGGCCGAGCAAGGCTACGCCTATCGATGCGATGCCCTTCACGTTGGTGTGACCTATGGCCTGTGGGTGATGGCCTGCCAAAGGGGGATCTATCAGGATCTTCAGTCAGTTTTCGGTAAGGAGGACGCCGCAGTTCTGCTTGCGCTGGGGATCTACCTGCTCGATAGCCCCGGAGCCATGATGAATTTCGAGTACTGGCTCAGCATGGTTTACATCCCGTACGCTCAGCCTGTTGATGGTCGCCGGATTTCCGAAGTGTTAGCCCGTGTGACCAAAACTAAGGTTGCCGAATACTTCAAGCTGCGGCATCGGAAATCTGCCGCCGCAGCGAAAAAACTCAGGGAACAAAGACGCAAGGACGACCCCAAGGCCTACATTCCTCCGCAAACGCTCGCTTTCGACAGCACGAGCATTGGCACCTATTCGGAAACAATCAGCGATGCAGCTTACGGACACGCCAAACAGGACAAGGACCTCAAGCAGGTCAACCTGACGCTTGTTTGCGACTACGACACGGCCGAGGTGATTTACGCCTACACCAGTGAGGGCTCAATCAACGATAAGGCTGTGTTTTCGGATATCCTCACGGCGATGCTCGAAGCCGAATTCGACCTGAACGACACGATGATCGTAACGGATCGCGGCTACTTCTCTCCGCACAAAATCCAAGTCCAGATCAACAAGAACGTGAAGTTCATCCAAGGTATCCCGTTGATCGAAGACAGCATCAAGAGGAACTTCGACCGGCACTGGGCACACCTCAACAACCCAGCCTGCTATCACGCAAAAATAGGACTTGCCTGCGTACCTACTCGCGAAACCTGGGTAGAGAACCTTGACTGCGGAAAGGTGTCTATCAATGTCCAGGTTTTTCTTTATTACGACGCGCTGCTCGGCGCCATGCAAAGAAAGGCATTTCTCGATGAGCTCGATCAGGTTCTGACCTGTTTGCAGCAGGGCAAGAAGCCCGAGGCCAATGCTTTTCGCAAATTCAAGCCTTTCCTGCGTCAACAAGAACACGGTTGGATCGCTGATGCGACCGCCGTCCAGAACCGACTGCGCTATTGCGGATGCTTTGCCATCCGTTCAAACGAGGTAACAGACCCCGAAAAAGCGATGCTCTTCTACAGACAGCGCAATGTTGTCGAAAAATGTTTCAACCAGTTCAAGAATGAGACGGCAGGCAACCGGATGCGCTACCAGCAATCAGCGCATGAAGGCAAACTGTTTGCTCACACCTTGGCCCAGACGCTGCGCATGATGCTCTCCATGAACGCGGCCAAGGCCGTTGAGAAAAATCCGGCACTGCAGTTGCCCAAGAACTCTCTTACTGCGGCATTGGCTCTGCTCAGAGCAATACAGGGTATTCGCCCGCCTAAGCGCAATCTGTGGGTTACGGGCCCAATTGCGAAAAAGCAGCGTGAGATCCTCACGCTGCTTGATTTGCCTTCGCCTCCGAAGTTCCTTACCCACTAGCGGGCCGGGAGTTCGGGGTCTAATCCGGAGTTCCTGCTGCTCGGGGGTTGTCAAGCTACTTGCGGAAACCGCCGCCAAGCAGCGCGGCAACAGGCCTCTTGTGCTTTGCGGGACGGGCGACCGGAGCCTGGCGCACGGGTGCGGCTTCGGGCTCACCCGGCTCATAGGGCTTGTCAAAGATCGGATCGTAGGCAACCGCTCGGAACTCTCCCATCTCAGGCTTCACGCGCCCCTCGTGATCATCATCGTGATAGCGAGCTGCGTGGCGTGACGAGCCGCGATCGCGATCCCAGTCCTCGCGCCGGGGCTTCTTGACCACCTCGTACACCTCGGGAGTGAATTTATTGCGGATCAGATGCTCGATTGCGGAGACGCTGCGGCTGTCGGCCCCCGTCGTAAACATGATGGCCTTGCCCTTGGCGCCTGCGCGACCGGTTCTGCCGATGCGGTGAACGTAGTCCTCGGCCTGGAACGGCACGTCGTAGTTGATGACGGTGGGCAGCTCGGCGATGTCAAGACCGCGGGCGGCAACGTCGGTCGCCACCAGCACCTCGCACTCGCCGCTCTTGAAGGCGTTGAGCGCCGCGGTGCGCTCATCCTGCGTCTTGTCGCCGTGTATGGCGTCGGCCTTGATGCCGCTGCGCTGCAGCGTGCGGGCAAGACGCCGGCAGGTGATCTTCGCATTGACAAAGACAAGCACCTGCTTGAGAGGCTCGCCGTCCTCTCCGGTCTTGAGTAGCTGAATGAGCGCATCGGTCTTCTCAGAGTCGTGCATGGAGTAGACGATCTGCTCGACCGTGTCAGCGGTGGCGTTCTGCCGGGCAACCTCGACAAGCGCGGGGTTGGGCGCAAGGAAATTCTTGGCAAGCTTCTTGATCTCCGGCGAGAAGGTCGCGGAGAACATCAGGCTCTGACGGGTCTTTGGCAGCAGATTGAGAATCCGGGAGATGTCGGGCAGAAAGCCCATGTCAAGCATCCGGTCGGCCTCATCGAGCACGACCACCTCGACACGAGAGAGCGTCACGCTCTTGCTTTCCACGTGATCGAGCAGACGGCCCGGAGTCGCGGTCAGAACCTCGACGCCCCGGCGCAGCTGATCGATCTGCGGCTTCATGTCGACGCCGCCGTAGACAACCCCGACGCGCAACGGCGTATTGGCTGCGTACTTCACGAGATTTTCATTGACCTGATCGGCAAGTTCCCGGGTCGGCGTCAGAACCAGAACGCGCACGGGATGGCGCGCAGGCGAGGCCGATGTGTTGGCTTGCGGCAACACTCTCTGCAGCACGGGCAATCCGTACCCGGCGGTCTTTCCCGTACCGGTCTGAGCCGCCCCCATGACATCCATCCCGGACAGAACCAGGGGGATTGCCTTTTCCTGAATCGGAGTGGGCGTCACGTATCCCATCGCCTGAATGGCCGACAGGATGCGTGCGTCAAGAGCAAATTGTGAGAATGTTTTTTGTGTTTGAGTCATAAAAACGCCTGACAAATCAGACACGAAAATCCGTTCGAGGGCAATATGGAGGGCGCGATTCCTCGCCGCTGAACCGGATCCCGAAGAACCCAGAGGGCATTTAGGCAGACTACGAAATATGGTAGGCCCAGTTGGACTCGAACCAACGACCAAGGGATTATGAGTCCCCTGCTCTAACCGACTGAGCTATGGGCCCGTGCCATTTTTAAGACCCCGCATTGTAGCCGATGGCATTGTTTCGCGCTATGCTCAATTGACAGGAGGCTCGCCCTTCTTTTCACCGATAAAAATTCATTTCTGCTCTAAAGGCCGCGTATGACAAAACCGCTACATCTCACTGTTTCGGAAGATGGGAAACTTGGCATCAAGGACTTCCAGCCCCGCACTTTCGGCCAGGCTCTTGAAGGAGTTCTTCCAAAAAGCTGGCGCCACAATCCGGCCGAACTTGCTCAGGCTGTCAAGGGCAACGCCGATCTGCTCACGGTCACCATCGGCCTGATGGGAACCTTCGAAGAGTTCCTCTGGAACCGCTATCTCGAAACCGAGGACGCCATCCGCCAGGCCACCGAGGAGATCGAGCAAACCGCCGGCGATCCCCGCCAGGAGGCCAAGAATGCCGCACTAAAGCGTCTGTACGGCCGGCTGGACCGCATCTCCACAAGGCTTGACCGACTGGAGAAGTACAAGCCCGCCAAATGGATCAAGTCTCTCAAGAAGAAGGAATACCAAGCGCTCGTCGAAGGCTTCGAGCAGTTTCTCGCTCAGGAAGTGACCGAAGACTGGACGCTGTATTCGTCCGCAGTCGACAATCCCGTGCTCGCTACGGTGCATGCGGTGCGCTCGCTGCCCCTGTGCGCACTCGAAGCCCTCAAGATCGAATTCGTCGAGATGGCCGGCGCCTCTCTGCCGCTTGAAGCGTACACGCGTCTGAATGCGGCCGAGGCAAACGTCATCGCCAAGGACGAAGGCATCCCGGTTCGCTTTGAGGCCATCGAAGAGAAAAAGGTTCCCGAGGCTGAGCCAGCCAAGGCGCCCGCAAGGAAGGCTCCGGCGAAAAAGCCCGCCCCCAAGGCAAAAAAGGCGGCTGCAAGCGCCAAGTAACCGGCGCCCCTTCGCCCTAGCAGGAAATCCCGGAACGCTCGACAAGCGGCTCCGGGATTTTTCTTCTCAGTTGTTTGCGTGCGCCTTCCTGCCCTGCAGCACGCCCGCTCCCATGATGAGGATTCCCGCAACAATCCCGAGTATCAGCGGATCAAAGGGCAGGTTCCCGAAGAAAAGCAATCCGACCACAAGCGCCGGACACAGGAAAACGCAGCTCAGGGCGTACGCGCTGGAGATCCTCCCCCGGAACCACAGGGCAAAGGAAAGCGGCACCAGCGTCACCGAAGCTCTCAGCCCCATGGACATGACCGAGTAGTTGAGGATCATGTCGTCCTTTGAGACAAGGCAGAGCCAGACGCCAACGCAAAGGAAAAACACGATGAACAGCCGGACCCGCAGTTCGTCCCTGCCATCCCTCGCAAAGGACGGGAAGAGCCTGTTCGCGATGTCGTAGTTGAAGATCGTCGATACGCCGAGCGCAATGCCTGCACCGCTTCCCACCACGGTGATGAGCAGCGTTCCGAGCACGATTCCTGCGGGCAGCGCCGGCAGATGAATCAGAACGAACTCCGTGAGCGCGGCTCTTGCTGAAATGTCCGGGAAATGAACCCGCATGTAAAGCCCAACCGCAATGGCGCAAGCGCCCACGATCGGCAGCGTGGCGGCGCTGAGCAGCACTCCGCGCATGGCGTCCCGGTCCGCCCGGGCGTTGATGATGGCCTGAGCGTAGATTTGGGAGGTCGCAACGCCGATCATGACCGAAAAGATCGCGCCGCCGTCCTTGCTAAAGCCTCGGTTGAAAAAGCTGAAGTAGTCCATGCCCCGGGCCGAACCGAGTTCGCTCACGGCACTCAGGAACTGCGGAACACCTCCCGCTAGCCACAGCGCTACCGCTCCGCACATGATGAGGGAAAACAGCACGAGAAACAGCTTGAGCAGCCCCACCATGCCCGCACCCTTCGTGCCGCCGAACACCACATAGATCAGCATGAGTCCGGCGACCAGCACAAACGACCAGGCAAGCGGGATTGACGGAGCCACAACCGCGATGACACTCGTTCCTGCGATGAGCTGCGCAAGGATGGCGACAAAGTTCCCCAGGCCGTTCAGCACGGAGGCGATGAGCCAAGTTCTCGAGCCGTACTCTTCGCCGATGATCCCCACCACGGTGGGCTTGCCTGTGTTTCGGATGGCTTTTCCGTAGACGAAATAAAGAAAGAGGAAACCGAGAATGCCGCCAAGGTGAAAGCACCAGGCGCTGTTGCCGTACACGTAGGCGAGCTGCGAAGTTCCGATCGTCCCTGACCCGCCGAGGTAGGAGCCGAGAATAACGCCGGAGACAAGAGAAGAACTGAGCTTGCCTCCCCTTTTGCTGTGAAACCCTGAATAAATTGCGAGCAGCGCAATCATCAAGACGCTTGCCAGCACTCCGCACAACAGCATGAATGACCTTTTTTCAAGTTCCCGACGAACCGCTCCTTGCGGTCGGGATCCACTCGGGGATTTTCGCCTAGTTACGAAAAAACCCTGCCAAATCAGTGTCTGACAGGGTTTTTTGACAAGAATTTCTGGTGCCGGTGAGAGGATTCGAACATCCGACCTTCGCATTACGAATGCGCTGCTCTACCAGCTGAGCTACACCGGCACGCGGATTCACGTCAAACACAGTCCTCAAGGAAAGCTCCATCCGACGTGAGATGCGCATTTTATAGGACTTTGAAGAAATTGCAAGCCCTCAGAGAAATGCATTATTCGCGATATTCCCCGGGCGGCTTTCCCCGCCTACACGTGCTCGTTGATGAACTGCTTTACCTTCTCGACATCAACCGGCATGACCGTCACACGCTGGGGCTTGTCCTCAATTCCTTCGTAGGCAGCCGGCACTTGCGGCTTGATGCCGACAGCCTCCAGGATCGTCGCCTCGAACTTCGCCGGGAGCGCAGTCTCGAGCGTGAGCATCTTGACGCCTGCCCTCTTGTGCTCGCGGGCGACCTTCAAGCCGTCGGCCGTGTGTGGGTCGATCATGATCTGCTGCTCGAGCCAGAGAGTGCGAATTGTTGCGATCCGGTCCTCATGCGTGCTCTTGCCGGATTCAAAGCCGGAGGCCTTGACGCGGTCGAATTCCTGCCCGGTCAACTGGAACTCCCCCTTCTCGGCCACTCTGGTCCACAGTGAACGCACCCGCTCGTTATCGCGCCCGACGATGTCGCTGATATAGCGCTCGAAGTTCGATGCCTTGGAGATATCCATGGACGGAGAGCTCGTCACATAGGTGTGCTCGCGGTCCCGCACTCGGTATACGCCGGTTTTGAAGAACTCGTCAAGAACGTCGTTTTCATTCGTGGCCACAACCAGCCTGCCGATCGGCAACCCCATGCGCTTGGCGATCCATCCGGCAAGAATGTTGCCGAAGTTTCCGGACGGTACGGTGAAGTCGACAACTTCACCGGGCTTGACGGTTGCCTGCAGCCAGCCGCAGAAGTAATAGACCACCTGGGCGGCAATCCGGGCCCAATTGATGGAGTTCACCGTTCCGATCGAATGGGAGTGCTTAAACTCATGATCGTTGCTGACCGCCTTGACGATATCCTGAGCATCGTCAAAAGCCCCCTCAACGGCAATATTGAAGATGTTCTGATCGGTCAGCGAGTACATCTGGGCGCGCTGGAAGTCGCTCATGCGGCCGTGCGGCGAGAGCATGAAGACGCGGATGCCCTTTCTGCCCCGCATGGCGTATTCGGCTGCGCTTCCCGTGTCGCCGGACGTGGCGCCAAGGATGTTGAGCGTTCCGGAGTTCTTGCCGAGCAGGTACTCGAACAGAGCGCCAAGGAACTGCATGGCCATGTCCTTGAAGGCCAGGGTCGGCCCGTTGGAGAGCTGCAGGATGCCGATGCCCTCATCGCTCCCGCTCAGCCACTTAACCGGGGTGATTTTGGAAAAATCCTCACCCTGGCGCCCACAGCTGTATACCTGCTCGCGGTAGGTCTCGCGGCAAAGATCACGCAGATCGGCCTCGGGGATGTCATCGGCGAAAAGCCGCAGTACCTCGAAGGCGAGGTCAGCATACGAGAGCTCCCTCCAAGATTCCAGCGTCTTCAGGGAAACATGCGGATATGCGGCAGGCAAATAAAGTCCGCCGTCGGAAGCAAGCCCCCGAAGCACAATCGCACTGTAGGTGAGTCCCGTGGTTTCACCGCGGGTTGAAACATATTTCAAAGACATGTTGCTCTCAACTTTCAACGAAGAATATCCTCGCCTAATCCAAATCTTCCTTGCGAAGCATGATGATCTTGCTCTTCACGCATTCGTTGTTCTCCAACACTTCAATCGCCTTTCTCACATCGCCCTCCTTGGCCCTGTGGGTCAGCATGACGATGTCCGTACAGTCCTCGCCAATCGCAGCTTCGCGCTGAATCAGCGTTTCGATCGAGATATTGTTCTCGCCAAGCACTCCGGCGATCACTGCGAGCACGCCGGGCTTGTCGGCCACGGCCACGCGCAGGTAGTAAGAGCTCACCGTCTCGTCCATGGGCAGCCAGTTGGGCTTTTCCATGTAGCTCACTCGAGCGCCAAGAACCGGAACCTGATGCTGCTTGGCCGCTCCCAGCATACGCACAACGTCCACGATGTCGGCGATCACGGCCGAGGCCGTGGGCTCGGCGCCCGCGCCGCGCCCGTAGTACAGGGAGTGGCCGACGGCGTCGCCCTTGACAAGGACGGCATTCATCACGCCCTCGACATTGGCGATCAGGCGGCGCATGGGCACGAGGGTCGGATGCACGCGCAGCTCGACACCATCGTTCTCCCGGCGCTTGGTGATGCCGAGCAGCTTGATGCGGTAGCCGAACTGTTCGGCGTACGCAATGTCGGTGGCCGAGAGCGTGCTGATTCCCTCGATATAGGCCGCATCGAAATTCACCGGCGTGCCGAATGCGATGGCCGACAGCAGCGTCAGCTTGTGCGCCGCGTCAACGCCTTCAATGTCAAACGTCGGATCGGCTTCGGCATACCCAAGCTTCTGGGCCCGTGCGAGTGCATCGGCAAAGGTGATGCCTTCGTCACGCATGGTCGACAGGATGTAGTTGCTCGTTCCGTTGATGATGCCCGCAATCCACTCCACGCGGTTTGCCGCGAGGCCTTCTCTGAGAGCCTTGATGATGGGGATGCCGCCTGCCACCGCAGCCTCGAAGGCCACGATCACGCCCTTGCGCTCGGCAGCCTCGAAGATCTCGTTTCCGTGCTTGGCAAGGAGCGCCTTGTTGGCCGTGACGACGTGCTTGCCAGACTCGATGGCGGCAAGCACGAACGTGCGTGCAGGCTCGATGCCGCCCATCAGCTCGACGGCGATGTCGATTTCAGGGTCTTCGGTAATCGAGCGCCAGTCGCCGCTCACCTTCACGTCCTTGCTGACAAGCTTGCGCGCCTTGTCCAGATTGCGGCAGACGACGCGGGAAACCTCAATCGGAGCGCCAGCCCTGCGAACCATCAGATCCGCATTGCGGGTAAGAACCGCATAGGTGCCCCCGCCAACGGTGCCGATGCCTGCCAAACCGATTTTCACTGCTTTCATCTTCGGACTCCTCACCTAATTACTGTTTCTTGTCCGCCTGCTGCCGGGGCTCATCGGGATTGATCAGCCCGTCCTTGCGGAACATCTGCTTGATGCCGTGGATCGCCTGACGCGTGCGGTATTCGTTCTCGATCATGGCGATGCGCACGTAGTCGTCGCCGTACTCGCCGAATCCGATGCCGGGACTGACCGCCACCTTGGCCTTTTCAAGAAGCATCTTGCTGAATTCAACCGACCCCAGGTGACGGTACGGTTCGGGAATCTTCGCCCAGATGTACATGGAGGCCTTCGGGCTCTCGACCGGCCAGCCGATTGCGTTGAGCTCCTTGACGAGCAGGTCGCGCCGCTTCTGGTACTTCATGCGGAATTCCTCGACGCAGGACTGATCGCCCTCGAGCGCCTCGATGGCCGCCACCTGCAGCGGCGTAAACGTTCCGTAGTCGTGATAGCTCTTGATGCGCGTGAGCGCGTGAACAAGCTGCTGGTTGCCAACCATGAAGCCGATGCGCCAGCCGGCCATGTTGTAGCTCTTGCTCATCGTGAAGAATTCGACGGCGACTTCCTTGGCGCCCTCAACCTGCATGATGGAGGGGGCCTTGTAGTCGTCAAAGCAGATGTCGGCATAGGCGAGGTCATGGACGATCCAGACACCGTACTTCTTGCCGATCGCAACCAGCTTTTCGAAGAAATCAAGCTCCACGCACATGGCGGTCGGATTGGAGGGGAACGCGCAGATCATCATCTTGGGACGGGGCACCGTCTCGATGATGGCCCGCTCCAGCTCGGCGAGAAAGTCCACGCCGGGCACCATCTTGACGCTGCGCACGTCGGCGCCCGCGATGATGGCGCCGTAAATGTGAATCGGATACGAGGGGTTGGGAACCAGCACAGTGTCGCCGCGATCCGTGCACGCAAGCATCAGGTGCGCGATGCCTTCCTTGGAGCCGATCGTGACGATCGCCTCCTTGTCCGGATCAAGATAGACGTCGAACTTTCTTTTGTACCAGTTGCAGATCGCCTTCCTCAGACGGGGAATGCCCCGGCTTGCAGAATATCCGTGCGTGTTGTCGCGGCTGGCAACCTCGATCATCTTGTCCACGATATGCCTGGGTGTGGGACCATCGGGATTTCCCATCGAGAAATCGATGATGTCCTCGCCGCGGCGGCGCGCCGCCATCTTCAACTCGCCGGTGATATTGAAGACGTACGGAGGAAGCCGCTTGATTCTGGAGAAGTCGCTGTCCATGATTAATTCCACTAGTTATACAGGCCGAAGGTTGTCAAAACGCCCATTAAAAAGGTCTCTCCGCACTTCGAACCATGTTAGATTATATGGATGCGCTATGTGGATGCGCATCGACCGATTTCGGCCACCGCCCTTCAGTCCAGGGTTAAACAACTCTTTATTGGACAAGGTCTACGGGTCTTGGGTTTTTCGCTTATTTCCCGGTCCGGCCGATTCATCCCGCAGCGCCTGTGTCTGTCCTGTGTCTTTTGCTTTTTCGCCATGTCTGTTCTTGCTTCCCGCGTCCCCGGCTTTCATCTCAATCCCGTCCAGTCCCCGTTTGCGCCTTCGCACGAAGAGGCGATAGGCCGTCTGGCAGGCTATGTCGGTCGGGA
>DNLN01000120.1 GCA_003488465.1 Sutterella sp.
AGAGGATGGCCTCCATATGTCCAAGACCCGTCTTGGGATTGCCGCTTGCGCTTGAGATACAGGTTAGCGACATCACCCTGTGCGGCGCGCGGAAGGCCAGCACCTGCCCGATCATTCCCCCGAGGGAGATGCCAGCCACGTGGGCCCTGTCGACACCGACCGCATCCATCACGGCCTCGATGTCGGCCGCCATCTCCTCAAGCCGATAGGGGGCCGTCACCGTCATTCCGGCAAGGTACGCCGCGATGCGGCTTGCCACCTCGACGCGCGAGACGCCGGATCGAATCTTGGGACTCATCCCGCTATCACGATTGTCGGGCGTCACCACATGAAGTCCCTGCTGCACCAATTCGGCGATGAACGCCCTGGGCCAAGCGACGGCAGGCGTCGCAAGGCCCATCACCAGGATGAGGGTCGGCAGATGGGGATCTCCGTAACTAGCATAGGAGAGCTTCACGGCTCCCGGAATTTGAGGCATTCCCGTGTGTTCCAAGAGAAATGTTTCACATGGAACAATTGTATCCTTGAGGAGGCGACTCTCAGGTCGCAAACCACCCAGCGAGTAGAATTGCGCACCATCTGAAACCTCTTTTTTTCACCAAGTCTCCCATGCGTGTCGCCTTTGCCGGTACCCCTGCCTTTGCCGCCACCGCCCTTGCTTCGCTCTTAGACGCCGGGCACGATGTCGCGCTCGTTCTCACACAGCCCGACCGGCCGCGCGGCCGGGGCATGAAGTTAAAACCCTCGCCCGTGAAGGAGCTTGCCCTTTCTCATGGCCTTCGCGTGCTGACTCCCGTCTCCCTCTCCGTCAAAAAAGCCCCGGAAGAGGCCGAATCCGCCCTGCAGGCGCTTGAAGCAGCCGAAGTTGACGTCCTCATCGTTGCGGCCTACGGCCTTCTGCTCCCCAATCGGGCGCTTGATGCCGCAAAGGGCATTGGAGCCGAGGGCGACATCAGGAGCCTAAACATCCACGGCTCGATTCTTCCCCGCTGGCGAGGAGCCGCGCCCATCCAAAGAGCGATCGAAGCCGCAGACGCCGAGACGGGCGTCACGCTCATGAAGATGGAAGCGGGCCTTGACACCGGGCCCATGATCGAAGTGACAAGAACTCCGATCCTTCCCACGGACACGAGCGAGACGCTGATGCTGCGCCTTGCCGACCTGGGCGCCAAGAGCCTCATTGCCGCCCTTGCTCGCCCCGAGACGCTCCGCTGCACCCCGCAGCCGGCAGAAGGCGTCACCTACGCCGCAAAGCTCCTCAAGACCGAATCCCGGATCGACTGGACGCAGCCCGGAAAACTCGTTGCCGCGAAAATCCGTGCATTCAATCCGGCGCCCGGTACGGTTGCCGTCAAAGTCATCGGGGACGAAGAAGTTCCGTTCAAGCTCTGGGACGCCGAAGAATGCTCCGGCGCAGGAGCACCGGGCGAAGTGCTCCTAGCCAAAAAAGAGCTCATCGTCGCCTGCGGCACGGGGGCGATCCGCGTGAAGAAGCTTCAAAAGGCAGGCAAAGGCGTCATGGATGCCGGCCCCTTCCTGCAGTCCTTCCCGCTCACGGCGGGCGAGGTGCTGCGATGAGCTCCGTTCGCCTCCGGGACACGATCGAGCGCACGGGCAAAGCCGTGGGCTTCATGCATTCGGGCGCTAGCCTGGAATCAGCGCTTGCGCAAGCTTCCGAAGGCGGCTCGGCTGAATCGCGCGCCGCACTCCAGGCGTGCCTTTACACCGCAACCCGGCGCGCCATGGCAGGCAACGCCCTTTTGTCTCGCCTTTGTGAACGTCTCCCCGCCCCCGCGGTGAAGAACATCCTTCTTGTGGCCCTTTCCCTTCTCATCGAGGAACCCGAAAAGTCCTACGTGACAGTGAGCGAAACGATCAGCGCAGTGAAGAAGAATCCCGCAACAGCTAGGGCCGCCGGATTTGCAAATGCCGTCCTCCGCCGCTTTGTGAGGGAGCAGGAGGAGCTCCTTGCCGCCCTGCGCAAGGACGAGACCGTCCGGTTCAATGCGCCCCGCTGGTGGATCGACCGATTGAGAAAAGAACTGGGCGTCACCGAAGCCGACGCCGTGATGACGCTCGAGCAGAGCCGCCCGCCATTGACGCTGCGCGTCAATGCAAGGAAAACCTCAGTCGCAGAATGGACAAGACTTGCTGAAGCTGCGGGCTTTGCAGTGACCGCAGTGGGCGAAGATGCCGTGATCCTCACTCCGGCCGCGCCCGTCTCCCGGATTCCCGGCTTTTCCGAAGGGCTTGTGAGCGTGCAGGACGCGGGGGCCCAGATGGCCGCCCGCATGCTCTCTCCCAAAAAAGGCGCCCGGGTGCTCGACGCCTGCGCCGCCCCCGGCGGAAAGACCGCGCACCTTCTGGAGCGCTTTGACATTGACCTCACTGCGCTCGAAGTGGATTCCGTCAGGGCGGAACGCATCTCGGAGAATCTCTCGCGCCTAGGCCTTCCCGCATGCTCCGTTCAGGTTGCCGATGCCGCTGATGTCGCCTCCTGGTGGGACGGCGCTCCCTTTGACTGCATTCTTCTTGACGCGCCCTGCACCGCAAGCGGCATCGTGCGGCGACATCCGGACATACCGTTTCTGAGGCGTCCCGGGGACATCGCCTCGCTCGCAAAGCAACAGATGGCGCTCCTTGAAGCGCTCTGGCCCCTTGTAAATCTTGGCGGGAAGCTCCTCTATGTCGTATGCTCGGTGTTTGAGGCGGAAGGGAAATCTCAGATCGACGCTTTCCTTTCCCGCCACAAGGACTGCAGCATCGGCAAACCCTCGGGAACACTTCCGGGACGTTTTGCGCTCCTGCCGCAGCAGGAAGACGCGCGAGCGGGATTTCCCCTTGTGCATGACGGTTTTTACTACGCGCTCCTTCAAAAGGAGCCTTGAAAGAGTTTGAGCATGACCTCCAGGCGCGATGTGTGCACGCTTCTAGCCGCCGGAGCCGTCCTCTGGGCGGCACCGAAGGCGGTGCTTGCGCAGAGCGTCGAGGCGCAGCTCATGGCGGCAACGCTCAAGTCCCTCCCCCAAGAGACGCCTCCGGGACTCTATCTTTCCGCCGCATGGGAATTTGATCTTTCCCGGGCTCTCACGGATTGCCTGAGGCGCGGCATTCCGCTTTACTTCGTCTACGAGTTTGAGGTGAAGAAGCGTCGCTGGTACTGGACGAACAAGGAGATCCTCCGCTCGAGCCTTTTGGAGCGCCTCTCCTTCAGTCCCTTGACGCGCCTTTACCGCGTCTCGCGCGGAGGGCTCACGCAAACATTCGAGTCGCTTGATGCCGCGCTCCCCGTTGTGAAGCACGTTGTCGAGTGGCGCGTGGCCGATCTATCCTCGCTTTCCCATTTCGATCCCGAGGATCTGGACGCACGGATTCGCATGCGCCTTGACCTCACGAAACTTCCCAAACCTCTCCAGGTCTCAATCGGCGGCAACTCCGACTGGAATCTTGAAAGCAGCTGGGAGCGCATCGCCGTTCCCGAGGCCGGAGCTTCCGGCTCCTAAGTGAAGGGCGCGCTGATGAGAAAGACGCCCGACTGGCTTCGCTATCCCATCCCGACGATCGGCGCGGTCGTCGTCGCGCTCCTTGTCATCGCGGCATCCGTCGGCTCCAGCTCGCGCATCTTCGAGCAGTATTTCGAGCCGCTTCTCTTTGTCAACATCTGCGTGGTGCTTGCGCTCCTCTTCTACGTCGCCGCGATGATCGCAAAGCTCGTGAAGCGCTACCGCGCAGGCCAGTTCGGCTCCCGAATGACGGCGCGCATTGCCTTTGTCACGGCCGTGACCGCCATCGTTCCCTGCGTGCTGATCTTTCTCGTCTCAAGCCAGTTCATCGGCAGAACGATCGACTCGTGGTTCGACGTGCGCGTGGAGCACGCGCTCGATACCGGCGTCACACTCTCAAGCGAGATTCTGGAGCGCGAGCAGCGCCGCTTCCTCGCAAGCGCTAGGCTCATGGGCGAAACCCTTGCCGCAACGCCCGAGAACTCCCTGCAGGAGACCCTGGATCGCTTGAGCCAGAACACGGACATCGGCTACGCCTCCATCATCGCCTCGGGCGGCTTCACGCTCTTTGCCTCGCCTCGAGAAGTGCAATCCGCGGAATCCTTTGCCCCGCCGACGCCCCATGACTACCGCACGGCTAGAAGCCAGAAGGGCTTTGCCACCCTGGAGGGCGACGTGGACGAGCCGGGAGCCGTCCTTCGCATCCGGGCCATCGTTCCGCTTGCGAGCCGGACAGATTCCCTCACAGAACTCTCCGAGCAGGAACTGCGTTATCTCGTCCTCACGCAGCCCATCCCCGAGGCGCTTGCAAGAACCGTCTCCGACCTTGTGGAGGGCCATCGGGACTATCAGGAGCTTCTCATCGCACGAAGCGCCCTGCGGACCATCTACCAGGCAACCCTCACGCTCACGCTTTTGCTCGCAACGCTCGTTGCCATCGCCGCAGCGCTCTCCTTTGCAAAGAACAACACGGCCCCCATCCGGCAGCTTGCGCTCGGCACCCGCAAGGTTGCCGAGGGGCAGCTCCACCCCATTCAGGAATTCACGGGCGGCTCCGAATTGAATGCCCTCACGCAGTCCTTCAACTCCATGGTGGAGCAGGTGGCCGAGGCGCGACGCAACGTGGAAAACCAGCGCGCAGCGGCCGAGCGCTCCCGCGCGCACCTCGAGCGCGTGCTGGAGAACCTTTCCTCGGGCGTGCTCGTCGTGAGCGACAGTCTGCGCATCGATCTAGCCAATGCAGGCGCGGCGGAAATCCTTTCGCCCAAGGTGCTGCAGCCCGGAGCCTTCCTTGAGTCGGTCAATCCCGTGCTGGCCGAAGCCCTTGCCGAACAGATCCGCGTCACGGAAAACCACGACTTTCACCTTGAAGTCGTCACGCATCAGGGCGAGACGGACGACACCAAGACGCTCTTTGTGCGGGCTTCGCGCATCACCCTGGATAGCGGCGCGGGCTGGGTCGTGGTGTTCGACGACATGAGCACGATGATCGACGCGCAAAAGGCACTTGCCTGGGGCGAAGTCGCTAGGCGCCTTGCGCACGAGATCAAGAACCCCCTCACCCCGATCCGCCTTGCGGCGGAACGTCTGGAACTCAAGCTCGCCGACCAGCTGGAGGGCAAGGACAAGGCGCTTCTCATGCGGGCAACGCACACGATCGTCACGCAGGTCGATGCCTTGAAGCAAATGGTGAACGACTTCCGCGAATACGCAAAGCTCCCTGCCGCGCAGCTCACCTCGCTTGATCTTTCAACGCTCCTTGAAGAGCTCGCGCAGCTTTACGCCTCCGCCGGAACAAACCTCACCCTCGCGCTTGCCGAAGACGCCCCTTCCATCGAGGCCGACAAGAATCAATTGCGGCAGCTTTTCCACAACCTCATCGGAAACGCGATCGACGCAACCGCCGAGCTCGGAAGAACGCCCAAGATCACGATCTCGACCCATGTGCTGCGCGATGCCGAAGGAAAATCCGATGCGCTTCGCGTCGCCATTGAGGACAACGGCTCGGGCTTTCCCGAGACCATTCTTGCCAAGGCCTTCGAGCCCTACATCACCACCAAGCCCCTCGGGACGGGACTTGGGCTGCCGATGGTGAAGAAGATCGCCGAGGAGCACCACGCCAAGGTCACGCTTGAAAACCTCACGGATGAGTCCGGAGCCGTCATCGGCGCCCTCGTCACGATCGTGTTCCCGGCTGCCGAGCATGCGGCTCGCGGCAGATCGGCATAGCGTCCGACTCGCTCACCGGTTTTTCAAGTGTTGCTTTTTGGCTACAATGGATCAGTTGACTGTTTTTAGGAGCGGCTCTCCCGCCGCATAACGACAAAACCGCTATGGCAAACATTCTTGTTGTTGATGATGAGATTGGTATCCGCGAGCTCCTCTCTGAGATTCTGAGCGATGAGGGCTACTCCATTGCAACGGCAGAAAACGCAGCCGCAGCAAGAAAGCTTCTTGCGAGCGAGCCGTTCGATCTCATCCTCCTTGACATCTGGATGCCGGATACGGACGGGGTCACGCTCCTTAAGGAATGGTCTTCCAAAAAACAGCTCTCGTGCCCGGTCATCATGATGAGCGGTCACGCGACGATCGAGACCGCGGTCGAAGCAACGAAGTTCGGCGCCCTGGAGTTCCTGGAAAAGCCGATCTCCATGAAAAAGCTCCTCGATTCCGTGCAGCACGGCCTGGAAGTGCGCCGCAGAAAGAAGCTCTTCGAGAAGTACCTTCCGGGCGACGATCGTCCGGCGCCTCCGCCCCCACCGATTCAGCCGGCGCCCGTTCAGCTCCCTTCGTTTGCCGTGCCGGGCACCGATTTCGTGATCGACTTCAACCTGCCCCTGAAGGACGTTCGGGAAACGACCGAAAAAGCGTACCTTACGGCCATCATGAATCATGAGAACTGCCAGATGACCCGGGTGGCCAAGCGCGCAGGACTTGAGCGCACGCATCTCTATCGGAAGTTAAAGGCCCTTTCCATGGAAATCCCCCGCTCGGAAAAGGGCAAGGACGAGGATTCGGCCGAGGCCGGAGCCGAGGACTGATTTGCGGTTTGAATCCAGACAGCCATGTACATCATCATCATCGGCGCAGGGCGCATCGGCTCCACGGTTGCAGAAAGCCTCGTTGGCGAGGCGAACGACATTACGGTGATCGACCGGGATGCCGCCAAGGTTGATGAACTGCAAAATCGCCTCGACCTGCGCGGCGTAACCGGGGACGCGACCTCTCCGAGCGTGCTGACGGATGCCGGAGCGGCGGACGCCGACCTTCTCGTTGCCGTCACGGCTTCCGACGAAACCAATCTCGTCGTGAGCCTTCTTGCCTCGCGCCTTTTCAACATCCCGACCCGCATTGCGCGCGTCAGAAAGAGCGAACTCAGAAACTACCCGCGCCTTCTTGCGGAAGAAGGCTTTGAGATCACGAGCTCGATCTGGCCCGAGGAGGCGCTCACGAACAGCATCCTGCGGCTCATTGACTTCCCGGAGGCTCTGCAGGTCATTGACTTTGCTGACGGCAAGGCAACCCTCATTGCCGTACGCGCCGTGGCGGGCAGCCCCCTTGTCGGCCGCCAGATCCGCGAGCTCGGCGTACACCTACCCGACATCCCCGCGCGCATCGTCTCGGTCTTCCGGCGCAACCGCAATCTCGAGATCTCCCCGGCGACCGTCATCGAAAGCGGCGACGAGGTGATTGCACTTGCGGCAACGCGCGACATCCGGCGCATTTCAAGCGAACTGCGCCGCTCCGAAGAGCCCGCCCGCAACATCATCATCGGCGGCAATCTGTCGCTCGCGCGCCAGCTTTGCGAATCGCTCTCAAGCCGCAAGTATTCGATCAAGGTGATCGAGGCCGATGGAACCCGCGCGGCCGCCGCCATGCAGGACTTCCCGGACAGCGCGCTCATTCTTGAGGGCAGCATCACCGAGGAAAAGACGCTGGAGGACGCAGGAATCGACACCTGCGACCTGTTCCTCGCGATGGAAAGCGACGACGAGAGCAACATCCTCAGCAGTCTTTTAGCCAAGAAGATGGGCGCAAAGCGCGTCATCTCCCTCATCGACCGCAAGACCTATGCCGACCTTGTGCAGGGCACGCAGATCGACATTACGGTGTCGCTCAACCAAGCGACTCTGGGCGAGCTGCTGCGGCATGTGCGCCGCGGCGACGT
>DNLN01000064.1:0-2606 GCA_003488465.1 Sutterella sp.
AGTCCAAAACCTTGCCACATTTTTCAACAGTCATTTTCACCTCGCTCTGAGGTGGGTCATTTCCTGTCGTTTAGCTGGATCATACTTTGTCGCATAACACTCGCTTCCGCTCGCGGCAATCAAGGTCCTTAAGCGCACGGCTTATGGCTACCGCAATGAGGATTACTTCTTCCTGCGCATCAAGCGCGAACTCCCCGGCAAGGGCCAGCTATCCATGCTCGATGTTCTGGCTCAAGCTGCCGTCATCAACGGCGTGATCTGGCAAGGCCTTTGGGCATCAGGGTAAACCCGTGTGTAAATCACGCCCAAGTTTGGAGAGCCCAGCTTTTTTGGGCCTGTCGGAAGCCCAGCGGAGGTGGACGCGAAGGCGTTTCCGACAGTGTTCTCTCATTCTGATCACGCTGAGGGTCAAAAAATGACGCTGGAAGTCCCCCTGTGTCTTCTTTCCCCTCCCGCAAAGCCGTTGAGCATCAGAAAGCGACAGCATCATTACTCCCATATCAATAAATTTTCTCTTTTGTTCGCCATTTGCTCACGATTCAGGCAGAATTGGTTCAGTTAAAAGTGTGTCCACATTGCGTCGCACTGCGCTCTGTGGTCTGTGTTTTTTTGGGCCCCGGACGTAAGTTCGGGATTCAGGACGCTGAAATTACAGTGCCTCATTATTCAAAAAAAAGGAAATTTAATCATGAAGACTTCTGTGAAGCTTGGCGGCCTGATCGCCGCGGCGTTGATCGCTAGTTCCGGCGCTTCCTTCGCTGCTCCCGTCAACCCCTATGTCGTGAGCACCACCAACCAGGTCGTGATGGATCCGTTCGGTCTGTGCTGGCGCACCGGCTTCTGGACGCCCGCTCTGGCTGAGGCTCAGGGCATGGACGGCAACGGCTGCAAGTGCGACAAGGACATCCTGTCCGCCGGCTCTTGCGCCACCAAGGCTGCTCCCGCTCCGATGGCCAAGGCTGCCAAGGTCTCCCTGGCTGCTGACACGCTGTTCGACTTCGACCGCGCCACGCTCAAGGCCGAGGGCCAGACGATGCTCGACGAGCTCGTTTCCCGCATGGCTGGCATGGACGTTGAAGTGATCCTCGCCACCGGTTACACCGACCGTCTCGGCAAGGATGCCTACAACCAGAAGCTCTCTGAGGCTCGCGCTAAGGCCGTCAAGGACTACCTCACCATGAAGGGTGTTGCTGCTGATCGCATCCAGGCTGAAGGCCGCGGTGCTTCTGACCCCGTCGTCAACTGCCCGAACCCCTCCGCCAACGGCGAAATCAAGTCCTTCCGCGCTCTGGTTGACTGCCTGGCTCCGAACCGCCGCGCCGCCATCGAAGTGATCGGCACCCGCGCCGCCATGTAATTCAGTCCTGAACTGAGTTAACGTCGAAAGCCTCAGGACGCTTGTCCCGAGGCTTTCTTCTTGTTGGGCCCGTTTTGATAGGACGATTTTTTATGGATCTCACAACATTCCTGACGCCGAGCTTTGGCGATCTCATCGTGATCTACTGCCAGAAGTTCGTGTTCGCGGCCATTTTGCTGATCGCCGGCTACTACGGCATCAACTTCCTCACGGGTGCGCTTGTCCGCATCCCAAAGGTCGCCTCTCTTGAGGTCACGGTCCGCAACTATCTGATGTCTGCGCTCAAAATCGTGCTCTGGGTTCTGGTCGGCGTCGTCGCCATTCAGATCCTTGGAGTCCCGATGGCTTCGATCGTTACAGTGCTCGCATCCTGCGGCCTTGCCATCGGCCTGGCTCTTCAGGGCGCCCTTTCGAATGTCGCGGGCGGCGTTCTGCTCATGATTCTTCGCCCCCTGAAGGCTGGAGAGTATGTCGCAACGAACGGTGTTGAAGGCACGGTCAAGGAGATTTCCCTCTTTTCGACGACCCTGGTCACGGTGGACAACAAGCGGATCACCATTCCGAACGCACAGCTGATGAACTCCACGCTCACCAACTTCTCGCGCGAGGAGCTGCGCCGCGTCGACATCAACTTTGGCGTTGCCAAGACGGAAAATTCTGACGAGATCTGCGCCGTCATCCTTGAAACGGTCAAAGCAAACGCAAAGGTTCTCGCCGATCCGGCTCCCTTCGCCCGCCTGACCGGCGCCGATGACAAGCAACTGACGATCTCCGCCCGGGTCTGGGTGCAGTGCGCCGATTACTGGGATGTCTACTTCGACCTGTTCCAGGCCGTCAACGCCGCGCTTGCCGCCAAGGGCGTCAAGGCTCCGGCCATCCGCATTCTCAGCGAATAACTGACAGGAAGAGCGCCGGACCTCTCGTCCGGCCTCCCCCTCTTTGAGGCATATCGAACTCTTCGGTATGCCTTTTTTCGTGCTGCGCCGCCCTCGGCCTAAACGGCGGACTCTCCGGTCTCGCCGGTACGGATGCGGATCACCTGCTCGATCTCGGAGACAAAGATCTTCCCATCGCCAATCTTGCCCGTCCGGGCGCTCTTTTGGATTGCATCGATCGTCTGCTCGAGGATGTCATCGGAGACGGCCGCCTCAATCTTAACCTTGGGCAGGAAGTCCACGACATATTCAGCCCCGCGATAGAGCTCGGTGTGGCCCTTCTGGCGGCCGAATCCCTTCACCTCGGTCACGGT
>DNLN01000064.1:2731-5129 GCA_003488465.1 Sutterella sp.
AAAAAAACTCCAAAGCAAAAAGTCAACTCTTGAGCCCGAGCGGATAGCTCCAGCCGCAGGCAAAGGATACAGCGGACAGCCTAGGGCCGGGCGGGCACTGTCTGCGCTTGTACTCGGCCCTGTGAATCATGCCGACCACCTTGCGCACGAGCGCTTCGTCGATCCCAGTCTTCGCAATCTGCGCCGCGCTCTGCCGTCTTTCGACATAACCCCGAATGATGGCGTCGAGCACCTCGTAGGGCGGCAGACTCTGCTGATCGGTCTGCCCCTCTCGAAGCTCTGCACTCGGAGCCCTGTCGATGATCTGCTCGGGAATGACCGGGCCGCCCGCCTGCGCGTTGCGCCAGCGGCAGAGCTCCCATACATCAGTTTTGAGCACATCGCAGATCGGTGCGAAGGCGCCTGCCGTGTCGCCGTACAGCGTCGAGTAGCCCACTGCGCACTCGGACTTGTTGCCGGTTGCGAGCACCAGGCGCCCGAACTTGTTTGAATACGCCATCAGCAGCATGCCGCGCACCCGGGCCTGAAGATTCTCTTCCGTGACATCCCACGGGCGGTTCTCAAACGTCGGAGCAAGTGCGGTGAGGAATGCATTAAAGAGCGGCTCGATCGGAGTCACGACATAGGGAAAGCCGCGGCGACGCACAAACTCCGTGGCCTCGGAGATGCTCTGGCCGGAGGTAAATCGCGTGGGCATCATCACGCAATGCACATTCTGCGGCCCTAGTGCGTCGGCTGCGATCGTTGCGACAAGCGCACTGTCCACGCCCCCTGAAAGGCCAAGCGTCACGGCCTTGAAGCCGCTCTTGAGCACATAGTCCCGAGTCGCGGCAACAAGGGCGCGGTAGAGCAGCTCCATGCGCCCGGGCGCCTGTGGTGTGCTTTCTGGCTCACTCTTCTCGAAAAGATCGAAAACCGCAAAATCCTCTTCAAAGAAGTTCATTCGCCGGACGAGTCGTGCGCTTCCGTCAGTTAAAGCGCTCCCCCCCGGATACACTCCCCCGTCAAAGCCCCCCGCAGGGTTGACGCTCAGCCTCGGCCGGACAGTCCTGCCGTCATGCCCGTCAGCCACTTGCTCGGGGACTGCTCCGCAAAAGGGCTCCATTTCCACACGGATTTCCGCATCACATCTCTCTGCCGCAGTCTGAGGCTCTTCGGGGCATCCCAGCGAGACAAGCACTGTCGCCTCGCCGAGCCGGATCCTCGACTCAGTTCCCGGGCCGCAATGATCCAAGTCCCTTAAGGAGAGCGTCCGGATCGGTTTTCCGGGTTCGATGAAGGCAAGTGCACTTTGCACGCCTCGCTCCGTTTCCTGCAGCGTCCCGACAAGGACCGGGATCGAACCTCCGGAGAGGGTGTCCGACAAGGCCTCGAGACTTGCCGCCACACGACTCATGAACTCGGCATTGCCTGCAAGAGCTCCAACCCGTCCGCCAGTAAGCGCAAGTTCCGGAGTCACAAGCAACAGCGCCCCAGCGTCGGTCGCGCGCCGGGCAGCCCTGCGAATTTTCCCGGCGTTCCCCTCCAGGTCGCCCGCTATGCCATTCAATTGGGCAACGGCGACAGGAAGACTCGTACGAGCAGTCATGAAAGTCCTTTCCTTAAGTCAGTCAGATCATTGTATCGCCGTGCCGCAGACAAAAAAATCCGCCCCGGGTGTTTTCGCCAGCGAGACGGATTCTTGCGGAATGGATTTTTTGCCGGGCCTAGGCGGTCTTCGGCTTGACGTCCATCGACTCGTAGGCCTTGCAGCCCTCGAGAATGAGTTTTGCGGCATCATCGGGAGACTTCCAGCCCTTCACCTTGACCCATTTGCCAGGCTCCAGATCCTTGTAGTGCTCAAAAAAGTGACGGATCTTATCCAGATCGTCAGCGGGAACGTCGTCAGCAGTCTTCCATTTGGCGTAGTGGCTGCAGACTTTGTTCACCGGAACAGCAAGAATCTTCCAATCAATGCCGCCCTCGTCCTCCATGATGAGAACCGCAACGGGACGGCAGCGGATCACAGTGCCGGTCATCAGCGGGAAGGGCGTCATGACGCACACATCCACGGGGTCTCCATCATCGGCGATCGTCTGAGGAATGTAGCCGTAGTTGCAGGGGTAGTGCATGGCCGTTCCGACGAAACGGTCGACAAAAAGAGCTCCGGACTCCTTGTCCACCTCGTACTTGATGGGATTGGAATTCGCAGGGATCTCGACGATCACATTGAAGTCATTCGGCACATCACGGCCGGCAGTCACTCGGGCAAGACCCATTTTGTTTCACTCAATTCTTTAAACGTTCGACAGAGTCCGGGAGAACCTCCCGAACCTTCCCAATTCTTTTGAAGGCAAGGGGCGCAATTCTAGGCAATTTCCTCTGAGTTTCCAACCTCATCCCGACAGCTGCACTAGCC
>DNLN01000142.1 GCA_003488465.1 Sutterella sp.
CCTTGTCTTCCTGCAGATCCTTGTTGTAGGCGAGCGGAAGTCCCTTGAGCAGGACGGCAAACTGGCAGAGTTCCCCGATCACGCGGGCCGCCTTGCCCCTGGAAGTCTCCGGCACGTCGGGATTCTTCTTCTGCGGCATGATCGAGGAGCCAGTCGTGAAGCGGTCGGGGAGCTTGATGAAGGAAAAGCGCTGGCTCATCCAGTAGACGAGTTCTTCGGAAAGCCGTGAGATGTGCAGCATCACAAGGCTAGCCGCCGCTGTGAACTCAATGCCGAAGTCGCGGTCGGAGACGGCGTCGAGCGAGTTCTGCATCACGCCCTCGAATCCGAGCAGACGGGCGGTCATCTCGCGGTCGATCGGATAGGTTGTGCCAGCAAGGGCGGCCGCACCCAGGGGCAGCCGATTCACTCTGCGGCGCAGATCCGTCATGCGCTCGCGATCGCGGTCGAACATTTCGACATAGGCGAGCATGTGATGGCCGAACGTCACGGGCTGGGCGACCTGCATGTGCGTAAAGCCCGGCATCACCGTGTTGTATTCCTTGGCGGCCTGGGCGACAAGCACCTCCTGCAGGTGTCCGAGCATCGCGATGATGTCGTCGACTTCGCTTCTGAGGTACAGACGGATGTCGGTTGCAACCTGGTCATTACGGCTGCGGCCGGTGTGAAGGCGCTTGCCCGCATCGCCGATCAGTTGCGTGAGCCTGGCTTCGACATTGAGGTGAACATCCTCGAGCTCAAGCTGCCAGACGAACTTGCCGGCCTTGATTTCGTTGCGGATCTGTTCCATGCCGCGGCGGATGTCCGCCAGATCCTGCTCGCTGATGACCTTGCAGGCCGAGAGCATCGTTGCATGGGCGAGGCTTCCGTCAATGTCGGCCATTGCCATGCGCTTGTCAAAACTCACCGACTGCGTGTATCGGAGCACGAATTCTGCAACAGGTTCGGAAAAGCGTCCGGACCAAGCTTCTTTCTTGGCGTGCAGCGGATCAGCGGAGTTGTTGTGCTCAGTGGTCATTTTTTATGCAGTTCAGATTGGTCAGTGGTTCGGTCATGCCGATTTGACGGCAAAGGCCTGATTTGTAAGGCGCAGAATTCTATCAGAGCGTTCGGACAAACTCGACAGGCAAAACGCAAGGAAAGTAAGCACCAGCACGTACTCTGTGCCGGGCGAGGTCAGAAATTGGCTTGGCACCCAGACGCTCGAGGCAGATCCTGTCGCGCGGCGCTCTCAAGTCTCTCCCGCATATCCCGAATCCCTTTTGAGAGGGGCTGCTTAAGTTTTCCGACAAGAGCCCGACTGTAGAATTCGGCCCGAATGCAGGCGGCCGAGCCCTTGGCTCGCTTTTCGTATGTTCGACAGTAGGATTCCAGCAAATGCCCCAATTTACCCGATGCATCATTGCCACCCGAGAAAGCCCCCTGGCCCTTTGGCAGGCCGAGCACGTGCAGGCGCTCTTGCGCGCCCGGTATCCCGGAGCCAGCGTTGAACTGCTCGGCATGACGACGCGGGGGGATCAGATTCTCGACAAGACGCTCTCCAAGATCGGAGGCAAGGGGCTTTTCGTCAAGGAGCTCGAGGCCGCGATGCTCGCCGGTGAGGCTGACTTGGCCGTGCATTCGCTCAAGGACGTACCGATGACGCTTCCCGAGGGGTTTGTCCTTGCGGCGGTCTCCGAGCGAGAAGATCCGAGAGATGCATTCGTGAGCCCGAAGTACGAACGGATCGAGGATTTGCCTGCCGGGGCGATTGTCGGCACGGCCAGCCTTCGGCGTGAACTGATGCTTCGAGAGCGTTTTCCGCATCTTACGATCCGGTCGATCCGCGGCAATGTCGGGACGCGCCTTGCAAAACTTGACCGCGGCGAGTACGACGCGCTCGTGATGGCGGGCGCAGGTCTCAAGAGGCTTGGACTTGCCGAGCGTATCCGCAATCTCATTGATGCTGGCGAGAGCCTGCCGTCGCCAGGGCAGGGCGCCCTTGGCATTGAGGTTCGAGCAGACCGCAAGGACCTCATCGAGGCGTTGCAGTTCATCAATGATCCCGTGACTCGTGCCTGTACTGCTGCCGAGCGCGCAGTATCGCGGGCTCTCGGTGGCTCCTGCCAGGTGCCGCTTGCGGCCTATGCGGTTGGTGAGCCGAACGGGGAAATGTGGCTGCGCGCGCATGTGGGCGACCATAGGACGGGGCGGGTGATCCGCACGCAGATCCGCGGCAGCATCCGCGAACCCCTTGCGCTGGCCCAGAGCGCTGTTGCCGATCTCCGGGCCCAGGGAGCAGACGCCATCCTCGCCGATGTGCTTGCCGCCGGATAAACCGAAAGCAGTGCTGAGTTTGCAAGCACAAAGTGCGGTGATTTGCTGAGATGGAAGGCAGACAAGTTCCGTACAATCGGCATGCAGTAGGAGTCAGATTCATTTTTGCAAATGAAGCGCATTCATCAACCCGTTATTCTGATGAGGCCGGGGGCCGCCAACGTGCGACTTGCCCAGGCCCTGGAGCACGAGGGCATCAGCTCCTGGCAGTGGCCGGCGTTCCGCATCACGTTGCCAGAGGATCAGGGGCCGGTGAGCGAGCGCCTGTCTCATTTGGAAGATTTCGACATGGTTGTGCTGGCCTCTCCGGCAGCCGTAGCCGCCGTGGCGCACTGGGTGAGGCAGTGGCCACCGCACATCACGCTGGCAACCGTGGGCGAAGGAACCGCCCGGGTGATTCGTGCCGCATGGGGCGATGATATCCGGATCCTGTTCCCCAAAGGAGAGGCGGAGCATTCCGGCAGCGAAGCGCTTTTCGCGCTTATGAAGAAAGGGAAGATCCCCTCAAGGGTGCTGATCGCGCGCGGACAGACTGGTCGAGAGTGGCTCTCGGAGCAGTTGAATGCTTTGGGGGCTGACGTCGAGAAACTTGCCGCCTATGTTCGCGTTCCGCTCGAATTGGAGCCCGAGCAGGTTGAGCAGCTGCAGCAGGCCGTGGCCGGCCCATCGCCCATCGTGTACGTGACAAGTTCGGACGCTGTTGCCACGCTCTTGCATGCCATTCGGCCTGTGCCGCAGGCCCGGGACTGGTTCGTACGCGGCATTGCCGTCACGATTCATCCGAGGTGCGCAGAGCGTCTTAGGGAGGCTGGCTTCACGCACGTAGACATCACGGGCACGGATGACAGCCGGGTGGTGCAGTGCGTAAAGGCCCATCTCATGCATCTGGGCTAAAAACTGCTAAAATAAACCTATCTATATCTATCTAGTTCTATCCAAAGTGAACAGGTTCTA
>DNLN01000124.1 GCA_003488465.1 Sutterella sp.
GCCGTGTCGATCGGTCGGTCGGGCTGCAGCACGAGCCGGCTCGCGGCGTTCATGAAGGTCCTCAATCCGCTCATGGCGCACCCTCAGGAAAAGCGCCCGCCGGGGTGCGCTTCGAGAGCGTCTCGGCCAGCGCGGCAAGGGCGGGCGCAAGCTCGGAGAGCCGGGCCCTGCCGATCATGTGCGCAAGATGCAGCGCGGCGGGCTCGCTTAACGCCGCCCTCACATCCTGCGGCATGCCGTCCGGGAAAAACGCCTCGAGTTCACCGCAGGCAAGGATCGGCTTCATGAGTCCGTCCGGAATCAGCGGCCGTGCCCCCTGGGCAAGGTTCTCCTCGCGAAACTCCGCTTCGTCAAGGCTGCGGCGAAAGCGTGCGAGAAGTTCCATCTGCCTCTCGGCAAGAGGCGCGTTCCAGTCCGCGCGCAAAGCCAGCATGACGCCCGGCACGGGCGCTTCGGCAGCATCCAGCCGAACATGCAGCAGCGCAGGCCGCGCGCTGCCGGCAAGGTTCGTCTCGCGGCTGATGATGCTGCCCGCGGCCTCAAGCGTCTCAAGCCACGGGAGGACGTCTTCGCCGAGCGTCTCGATCGGCACGAAGAGCGCTCCGTAGTCGGCCGCGGAAAACTCGCCGCAGGCGGCGCTCCCCCAGAAAAGGCGTAGTGCGCGCCTTGCCTCGGGGAACTCCTCCATCGTCCGTGCGAGCTCGCGCACCGCCCAGCCGATCTGCAGCCGCACGCGTGCGGGCAGCGCCCGGGGCAGGCGCACGAAACTGTCCAGCACGCCGATCAGCTCGCAGTGCCCGTCCGAGGCATCGCCCTGCGTCCACTCGATCCGCTCGTAGAGGCTTTCTTCCGGGAGCAGCGCCCGCAGGTGCGGGAGCCATTCCTCGGAAAGGACATAGGCAAGGCAGTCCGAAGCGGCCGCCGTCATCACCCGGGCGCGGCACTGGATGCGGCCCGCGCCGATGAGCCGCCCGGCGGCCTGCTCGAGCGCAAGACCGATTTTCATCCCGGAGCCCTCAAAGAGAAGCGCAAGTGCATGGGCGGGAATGAAAAGGCTCGAGCGGTCTGCGGCAATGAGGCCGCGCCGGGCCGCAGGGCGTGCTCCCGAATGAAAGGCAACGAGCAGAGGCACCAGGGGATCGACCGCCGGGGCGCACTCCGAGAGGATCCGCATCGCAACGAGGATCTGCAGCTTGGACAGAATCAGGGCAAGCGCTTCGCCCGTTCCGCAAAGCCAAGCCGCGCAAGCGTTCATCGCCGGCTCATCAAGGCGCGCATGCAGCAGCCGCGCCAGCAGCGCGGGCAGCGCCGAAAGCAGGGCTTCGGAAAGTTCCGAGCGCTCCGCCGCACAGGCCGCCCGCTCGACCAGAAGCAGCAGGGCCCGCGCGGCCGCGGGCTGCGATTCAGGCGCAAAAGAGCGCTCCCAGAGCGCAAGGTCAACGCGCGGCGCGCCGTGCGCCTTGAGCGTGAGCTCGATCGTCCTGCGCACCGTGAGGCCGCTCGGGAGAGTCATGGAAAAGAGGGGAATAGATTGAATCATTCAATTGATTAAACAATGTTTTTATGTAGTTGATGCAAGATTTTGCATTCGTGTTGCGGTTCTTGTGCAACCCGTCTCCCGCGCCCGGACCGCACCCCGAAAAGGGCGGATCCGGGCACAGGCGAGGGCATCGAACTCAAGCTCGGGAAGACTCGGAGGAACTCTTGGCAGCCACCGCCTTGCGGATCTCCTCGATTCGGATCGAGGGGAAGGCGCAGGGCGGCAGACTGCGCTTCACGCAGCGCGCAAGATGATCGGCCGCAATGGCAAACGCGGGCTCCGGACGAAGCGTCGCGGGCTTTTCGGTCTGCCGTTTTGGCTCACCCCTGCGGGCGGATTTGCGCGCCGGGCGCTCGGGTTCTCTGAAAAAGTCGAGTGTCTGCTGGACACAGGCTGAATCCTGGATGGACGGCATGTCGCACTCCTTGATTGCGCGAGCCCCAAGGGTTCGCGCGGGTTGGGAAAAATGGGCTTCCCCCACGAAAATCACCGCACAGTCCCGGCCGATCCCCGGAAGGGAATCGCAAGGAACATGCGACGGGCTGAGTCAATTCATGGGCAGTCAGCCGGCATCCGGCTCACGCAGGCCGCAAAAGGCGCCCCGGGCGCAAACAGCTCTTCAGAACATGCCTCTTCAAAGGCCTTCGCCACACGCGTTCACAGTGGATCCGTGGGGGAGAAGGCATCTGGTTCGCGCGCCGTTTTTCGGGCGGAAAAGGCCCTCTCAAGGGGAGGTTCAGAGGAGAAGATCAGCGGGAAGGGACGGCAAGGCCAGAGCTGGCCTTAACCTTTGCGGGCGTGCGTGCCGGAAATCGATCCGCCGCAGGGAATCTGCGGCTAATGGGCGGGAAGCGGGCCTTGCGAGGCGCCTCACTGCGGGATGGTGAGCGTTGCAAAGCAGAACTGCGCGAGCTGGTGCAGCGTGTGCCGCACCGTTTCGTGGCATCCGTTTGCAAGCGCCAGGTCAAGCGCCCGGCCGACGGGATCGGGAATCACCCGTTCGGCCGCCGCTTCAAGCGCAAGGCGCGCCTCGATCAGCCCGATCAGCGTCCGGGTGAACCGGATGAGCACTCGGGTGGAGATCGCCGGGTTCCGGGGAACTCCGAAGGAGTCTTCGGCAAGCGGCCTTGCGGCAAGGTCGCGGCTTGCGGCCGCGAAGTCAAGCGCTCGTCCGACGATGCGGTCGAGAAGCTCGGCTCCGATCAGCCCGGCGCAGTCCGAACAGGCGGCAAGCACCGCAAGCGCCTCGCGCTCCCGGGGCATGTAGTCCACGGCCACATGCCAGAAGCGGTCGGCCACGCTTGCATCCTGCCGCTCGCGGGCGACGTAGGTTCCGTCGCCTTCACCCGCGCATCCGGCCGGACAGTTGTCCGTGATGATGACGCGGGTGTTGGGATGCCTCGGAACCACTTCGCCGGTACGCTCGTTGACGAGCGAGGCGCCTTCGAGCAGGTCGTTGGCGCTCACCCAGACTTCGGCCGGCGCGGTCGTGAACTCGTTGATGACGAGAACGAGGCCGTGCCGCCAGGCCAGGGTCGCAGGACCGTCGTACCAGCGGAACTTGCCGGTGGCGCTATCCACGCCCCAGGTTCCGATGAGGTCCTGCTTGTCCATGCGCCTGCGGCAGGTGTAGACCACCGCCGGCGCGTGAACCCGTGCCAGAAACTGCAGCACGGTGCTCGTCTTGCCGCACCCGGTCGGACCGCTCAGGTAAAGCGGCGCGCTCGTGTCGGCCGCCTCCCACCACATGCGGATCGATTCGAACGTGATCGGATCAAAGACGTGTCCGGGATCGAGCTCGGGGACCGCGGCGGGCGAAGCGTTCGCACCGTCGGCGAATCCGAGGATCGATCGGTCGGAGCAAAGCCCGAAGCTGCGGGCCGGAATCGGCGCTGTAAATTGCATCATGATGCGTCTCCATATGAAAAATGAAGGGGCGCACCATGCCCCCCGGCAGGGGCGGATGCGCCCCTTTGGGGTTGAAGGCCGCCGAAGGGAATATTCCGGCGGACAATTGACAGAAACCGGCAGAGCCCGCAAATCGGGGGATCTGTCGATCGGATCGGTTCGTTAGGGATTTCGACTTTCGGCTGGCAGAGCTTCGCGAGAAGTCTGCCTGCACGTTTTCTCAAGTCCAGGACCGCCTGTTCGGACCGTGATCCGAAAGTTCGGGCTGTTCGGCCTCGGCCGGAAGCGAAAAGCCGCCGGGAGCCGGAAGCGGGCGAGCGCCCGCCTGGGGTTCGATGAATCTCTGCATTTGACCCTGACGGGCCGCGGAGGCAGAGAAAACCGCTCAAAGAGGATGCGCATTGTACCATCCGGCAGC
>DNLN01000201.1 GCA_003488465.1 Sutterella sp.
CGCGTATGCACGCCTGAGCGCACTCTCGCAGGACTTCCTGTGTCTGTTCAGCGTGGATCCGGAAACCGGCCGCTACCGTCTGTACAGTTCATCGGAAAGCTTCGAGCAATACAAGCTGCCCACGCAGGGCGAGGATTTCTTTGCCGCCGCGCGCGAGCAGGGCAGCAAGCTCGTCTATCGGGACGACCTCGAGCGGTTTCTCTCCGGGTTCGGCCGTGAGCAGGTGCTCGAGGCGATCGCCTCGCATGGCCGCTACGCGCTGAGCTACCGGCTCATGGTCGCAAACCGTCCGAACTACATCCAGCTCAAGGCGGCCATGGTGAACGAGCGCGGCAGCCGGCACCTCGTGGTCGGCATCCTTGACATCGACTCCTCCGTGCGCCAGGAGCAGAAATTCAGCCGGCGTCTGGCGCTCGCTCAGGCCAAGGCCACGTTCGACGCGCTCACCGGCGTTCGCAACAACCACGCCTACCGTGACCTCGAGGAGGAGCTCAACGCCGCCATCGCCGGCAACAGGCACCCCCGGTTTGCGCTCACGATTCTCGATGTGAACGACCTCAAGCGAATCAACGACAGCGAGGGCCATCAGGCGGGCGACCGGTATCTGTGCGCCGCATGCAAGATCATCTGCGACACTTTCCTGCACAGCGCCGTCTTCCGCTTCGGCGGCGACGAATTCGTCGTGGTCTCGCAGGGCGCGGACTACGAGCGCATCGACGAGCTGCTCGAGAAGATGCGCGCGCATAACGAGAAGGCCATTCTCACGGGCGGCATCAGCATCGCCTGCGGCATGTCCAGGTACGATGGCGACGCGCGCGTGACGAGCGTCTTCGAGCGCGCCGACTTCAAGATGTACAAGAACAAGAAGGATCTGAAGGCAAGAACCGTGCGCTAGGATCGCTTCTGCCCCGAACCTTCTCCAAAAACAATCCATTCGAGCGGACGGCCCGGCTGGCGCCGTCCGTGCTCGGGCCGCGCAGAGCGCAAATCCTTGCGTTTTCTCCTTTGCTCCTTCCCAAAAATAAGGTAAAGTACCTAGGCTTTTGTGTAGGACTTAGGAGAAACAGCCATGAAACCAGAAGAACTCGCTCCGGTTCTGCCTCAGTACTGCGCAGTGCGCGACGCTCTGGCGAACCACGAGACCGTCAAGAAGGCCCTGGCAGCCATCCGCCGGGATGAACAGCTCACAATCGCCGATCAGATCGCCATCACGGAAATCGAAGCGCCCCCGTTTCACGAAGAGGTCCGCGGCACGGATCTGATCCGCCGCTTCAAGGAACTCGGTCTGACAGACGTCACGCGCGACAGCGAAGGCAACGTCATCGCCATCCGCAAGGGCACGGGCAACGGGCCGCTGCTCGTGCTCGGCGCGCACCAGGACACGGTGTTCCCGGCCGGCACGAACGTCAAGGTGAAGAATGACAACGGCATTCTGCGCGCCCCCGGCATCAGCGACGACGCCCGAGGCCTGGCGGTCATTCTGCAGGTGCTGCGCACCCTTCAGGAACTCAAAATCGACACCGTGGGCGACATCGCCTTCGTGTGCACGGTGGGCGAGGAGGGCAACGGCGATCTGCGCGGCTCCAAGCACCTCTTTTACAAGTCCGGCATGAAGATCGACGGCTTCATCTCCGTGGACGGCGTCGATGTGGGCAGGCTGCTTTGCGCCGCCACCGGCTCCAAGCGCTACCGCGTGCACTTCGACGGTCCGGGCGGACACAGCTGGAAGCGGTTCGGCACCGTCTCGGCCGTGCACGCCATGGGGCGTGCGATCGCCAAGATCGCCGACGTTGTTCCGCCTCAGAGCGCCCGCTCAACCTTCACCTGCGGCACCGTCCATGGCGGCACGACCGTGAACTCGATCGCCGCACACTGCGAGATGGAGCTTGACATGCGAAGCGCCGGCTCCGAGGAGCTCGTCGAGCTCGAGAAAATCATCCTTCCGCTCATCGAGCAGGCGTGCGAGGAGGAGAACAGGCGCTGGGGCGCGACGGGCGAAGACGCCGTCAAGCTTACGCTCGAGCCGATCGGCCACCGTCCGGGCGGCCATCAGTCCGACGATGCGCCGACGCTGCAGTGCGCCCGCGCGGCGATGGATGCCTGCGGCATCACGCTGACGGGCTACACGGCCGCCTCGACCGACCACAACATCGCGATCAGCCTGGGCATTCCCGCCACGACCCTGGGAGGCGGCGGAACCGAGGGCTTCAACCACAATGTCAAGGAGTGGTATGACCCGAAGGACAGCTACCTCGGCACGCAGCTCGCGCTGCTCACCTCGCTGATGCTCGTCGGCATGGCGGGCGTCACCGAGCCCACGCTCCCGAAGAGAGCCTAAGGGATCCTCCCGCATAGCTCGCCATCAGCCGCGGTCGGCGACTCCGCCGCCCGGGGCTTTTGTTACAGAGATGGCCCGTAAAGCCGTCGATTTCAATCGATCGATCTCAGGGCCATCTCTGTAATCGCAAAGCAGCGGTTCATCAGGAGGCTGGAATGCCTTCTCAAGTGCATCAGCGCCCATCCCTTGAGCAAACAGAGCTGCAGAAATCTACCTGCGGCCGCATTCGAACAATCTCTTGAAGCGCACGATAAAGACTCCGAAACTGTATTTCTTTGATACGGGCCTTGTCGCTTACCTGACAAGATATTCGAGCCCGGAAATCCTCATGCAGAGAGCGCTCGCCGGCGCCATCCTCTGTCTGCAAGATGAGCTCTCGGATATTGATGCAAAGACGCAGCTCGATCCGATCTGGATTGTTTGAGAAGTTTCCCGCAAGGAATCCGTTTTGGCGGGCAGGCGCCCTGCGAATCGCTGCTCATGTTTCGGCCAAACTCCTGACGATTCTCAATCCTGATATGTCGCCAAAAGGAAAACGCTATAAAAATCAATCACAAAACTCAAATAAAACACTTCGAGAATGATTTAAGTCAAGCATTTTCCGGCAAACGCAGATCCTCCCCCGGTAGATTGCCTCAAGCGGCTCTCAAGTCTTGATCCGGGAGCCGCCCCGCCCAAGAAACCAGCCGGAGCCGAACGCCGACCCCAATGCACGCATTCGGCATCCGGTACCCAAACAAAAGGAGACGAGGATGGATTCTTTGCATCTTCCGTGTTTGTCCCGCCGCACCCTGCTGCAGACGGCCGCCTCCGGCGCCGCTGCCGCCGGCGTCAGTCTTTCCCCCCTTGCAAGCGCAGTTGCCAATGCCGTCGATGACATGGAGGTCATGACGTACACCGCGTGCCTGAACAACTGCGGCAGCCGCTGCGTGCTGCGCGCCTTCACCAAAAAGGGCAAGGTCATCCGCATCGAAACCGATACGCTCACGCCTGACTCGGACAACATGCCCTATGCAACAAGCCAGATCCGAGCCTGCCTGCGCGGACGCGCCACGCGCCAGCGCCTGTATTCCAAAGAGCGCCTGCGCTATCCGATGAAGCGCGTCGGCCCGCGCGGCTCGGGCAAGTTCGAGCGCATCTCCTGGGATGAGGCTCTGGACACGATCTACACCAAGCTAAAGGGCACGATCGAGAAGTACGGCAACGAAGCCGTCTATCTGCAGTACGGCTCTGGCTCGTACCAGATGGTGTCCGTGCGCGGCACGGTGAACCGGCTTCTGAACATGCTGGGCGGCAGCCTCGGCTCCTACGGCACGTACTCCTCGGCGCAGATCAACCGTGCGATGCCCTTTACCTTCGGCATCGGCGCCAACGGCTCGCACATGACCGAGATCCGCAATGCGTCGCTGTTCGTCGCCTTCGGCAACAACCCGTCCGTCACCCGCGGTTCGGGCGGCGGCATCTCCTGGGAGTATGAGTCCGGCAGAAAGAAGGGCCTCAAGCCCCGCATCATCCTCATCGACCCGATCTACACGGACTCCGCGCTCGGCAAGGAGGACGAATGGGTGCCGATCCGCATCGGCACGGACGCCGCGCTGTGCGAGGCGCTCGCCTACGTGATGATCACGGAAAACCGCGTGGATCAGGCGTTCCTTGACAAGTACTGCGTGGGCTACGACGAGAAGACGCTGCCCGCCTCCGCGCCCAAGA
>DNLN01000101.1:0-11000 GCA_003488465.1 Sutterella sp.
CTTCAACCATAGGCTGGCGGGGCTTTGGTTTGGCCGGTCTGCTTCAACTAGATAAGGACGGAAATCATGATCCGTAAACTCGCACTGGCAGCGGTGGCAGCTGCAACCGTTGTTCTCTCCGGATGCTCTTCGGTGAGCGTTGACAGCAACGGATACGACCTCTCCAAGATTGACCCGTACATCCAGGTGAACAAGACCACGCTCAAGGAAGTGCGTGCGTACCTCGGAACTCCGACGTTCACCGCCGTCACCGAAAAGGGCAACAACAAGGTTGTCGGCTATTCCTTTGCCGGCCAGAACCGAGGAACGGTGATGACGCGTGAAATCGCCAAGACCCTCCTTGCGGGCGGCATTCTCGCAAACAAGATGGAATACACCGTCAAGATGGCGCTCTTCAAGTTCAACAGCAAGGGCGTCGTGACCGACTACCAGAAGGCCGGAGTGAGCTTCCTCGGCAAATATCGCCTCAGCCACTGGAACGAGTGCGAGCGCAAGCTCACTGCAGAGGAAATCAACTCTCCGGTTACTTATGACGGCGACCAGATCTGCGAGATGTACGCCAAGGAAATCGCTGCCAAGGAAGGCATCGCTGCCGCTAAGGTTGACACTGACAAGGAATTCGAGGGCTGCGCTCCCGAATGCCAGGCAATCCGTGCAGGCAAGGAGTTTTTCGGCAATCTCAAGAATGTTGAGGATTCTGTGAGCAGCGAGACCGGCGACGGCATCAGCTACGTGTTCGCCAAGTAATCTGCTGGCAGCAAAGATTCCCAAACAGGATCCGGGGCGGCATTCCGTTCCGGATCTTGCCGTTTATGCGGAGAGTTCCTTGTCAGGAGCGGGTGTCCTGGGCTCCGTGCGGGCCTTCTTTGCTTCCGTCACGAAGCAGGCAACCAGGCCATAGCTGATCGTCGGGCGGATCCAGATTTCCGTCAGCAGGTAGTCGGTGTACTCGTTGATGGGCTCGAGCAGGATGTCGATGTTGTAGAGCGTGGCAATCAGCATGTCCACAATGCAGATAAGCCACAGATTGCGCTTGGTGTAGCTGCGCCAGTCCTTTCGTGCATAGAAGAAGGTCAGCAGGCAGAGCAGCAGAACCGACAGGGAAAGACACGCCAGGTGCAGCGAGAAGTAGCTCAGAGGAGGCGGGAAAAGGATGTCGCGCAACAGCACCGTGACGCCAAGCGAGATGGAGCACCAGTAGTTGAATTGGTTTGTGGTGATGCGCAAGTTGAAGAAGTACATCCATATCATCACCAGACAGGCGATGTAAAAGACGTTCAGCACCAGCTCGGGCCAGGCTTCCTTAAGGCCGAAGTGGTAGACACCGTAGAGCATGACTCCCACGGAGAACGTGCCCGCCAGCGCGGTGACCACGATGTCGAAGATTTTTGCCTTTGTTGAGAATCTGGTTTTCATGATGTTGGAGAAGAAGACCGGGAGCAGGCCGACATTGTAGTGGCCGCGGGCTGCACCGAGGTGTCTTTGCCTCAGAGCGGCAGCCCGGTCCGACAACGGGCGGACATTTTTTCTAGCGACTTTTCCGTTGGAGCCTGCATTTTTTGTGCGGGCGGGAGCCGCTTTCCAAAGACGAGCGCAGTCAGCCCAGGCTTTCGATGCGCACTTTTGTGCGTGCTCCCAGTTCAGAACACAGCTTCGGGAGACCGTTCGCGGCCTGCTCGACCTGTTCGATGATGCCGCGCGCGGAAACTTCCGGAATATGGAACTTTCCGGCAAGCCGAACGAGATCCGAACGCTTGATATTTCGGTCTTTCCCCAGGACGGAGGTCATGTGTTCCGTCGAAGAGCCTGTTCCCGGAACAAGGATTGCCGATGATCTCCGGTTGCGCGCATCCTTTCCTTGGGAGGCTTGGCAAAGAGATCGATTTTCTTTTCCAGGACGAAAAGGCACTCAAGATCCTGAGCGCGGTCGAGCGCTATTGCGAGCATGACAAGGTTCGCTAGAGAGACTTCGCCCGAAGACTCAAAGCGCCTCAGACTGCCCAGAGAGACCCCCGAAAACTCCGCGAGCTCCTGCTGCGTGCGGTTTTGGTCCAGACGGACACGGCGAAACCGATGGGCGACGTCGAGCATGATGTCGGCAGGAGATTTGAGATTTGCAATTACGCTCATTTTAGCGATTAAGCTCAAATAACAGACTTTACCGCTCATATTTTAGCACTTGATAAATAGTCGGAGGCATCCGGGCGGCAATATCGGGAGAGCTTTCGCAAAGGACGAGTTTTCTTGCGGCCGCCTGCGCTTTGCGCGGCTTGCCGTGTGGAGGTCGGGCCGCTCAGTCTGCTAAATTTCGCCCGTAAGTTTTTTCTCCGCGCCGGTTCCCTTGAGCTGGGGCGGTCTTTCTGTTGCGTGTGAAGAATGCCCAAGAAGTTGAACGATCCCTCCGGCACCCTGGATTTATTTGCCGGCTTTGAAGCGGAACCGGCACAGGCCGACGAGGCCGAGGTTCTGCAGACGCCCGAGACCGAGCAGCCCGACCGTATTCAAGCGGAGGCTGAACCCGCGGAGCCTGAGAAGTCGGCCGAGCCTGTTTCCGAAGGGCGAGAGGATGCCGTCCAGGAGCAGGACGAGAGAGAGCAAAGCCGTGAGCTCACGGTCGAGGAGACGCTTCCCGCGGTGCTCTCTGACGGACTGCCGCCCGAGAACAACGGTGAGCTCACGCTCGCGCGCTACGCCGCCCAGGCCTATCTTGAATATGCGCTTTCCGTTGTGAAGAGCCGCGCTCTGCCCGATGTGTTCGACGGCATGAAGCCCGTGCAGAGGCGCATCCTCTTTGCGATGGACCGCATGAGGCTTTTGCCGACGGCCAAGGCCGTCAAGTGCGCCCGCGTGGTGGGCGACGTGCTCGGCAAGTACCATCCCCACGGCGACCAGGCGGCCTATGACGCCATGGTGCGCATGGCGCAGAGCTTCTCGCTGCGCTATCCGCTTGTGGACGGACAGGGCAACTTCGGCTCCCGCGATGGGGACGGCCCGGCCGCCATGCGCTACACCGAGGCGCGTCTCACGGCCGTGTCGCGGCTTCTTCTTGAAGAGCTCGACAGCGAGGACGTGGATTTCATTCCCAATTACGACGGCGCCTTCAAGGAGCCCGTGCAGCTGCCGGCGAGAATGCCCTTCGTGCTGTTGAACGGCGCAAGCGGCATTGCCGTGGGCATGGCAACCGAGATTCCCCCGCACAACATGAATGAAGTGGGCGAGGCGATCCTCAGAATGCTCGAGAACCCGGCCTGCACGCTTGACGAGATCCTGCAGGTGATGCCGGCGCCGGACTTCCCCGGCGGCTCGCAGATCATCTCCTCGCCCTCGGATATCCGCGCCATCTATGAAAGCGGCCGCGGCAGCCTCAGAATGCGCGCTAGGTACCATTTCGAGGACCTGCAGCGCGGCCAGTGGCAGCTCGTCGTGGACGAACTGCCTCCGGCGGCCAACACCGAGATGGTGCTTGCGCAGATCGAGGATCTCACCAATCCCAAGCCCAAGGCCGGCAAGAAGGCGCTCTCGGCCGAGCAGCAGAACACCAAGGCGCAGGTGCTCGCGCTTCTTGACGGCGTGCGCAACGAATGCGACAAGGACACGCCCGTGCGCATCGTCTTCGAGCCCAAGACCTCCCGCATCGACCGCGACCTGTTCGTGAACACGCTGCTCTCGCTCACTTCGCTCGAGTGCAACGCCCCGGTGAACCTCGTGATGCTCGGCATTGACGGGCGTCCGCGCCAGAAGGGGCTCCTTGAGATCCTGAGCGAGTGGGTGAGCGCCCGCACGGGCACCGTGCGCCGCAGAACCCAGGCGCGCCTAGACAAGGTCAACGCCCGTCTGCACATCCTCGACGGCCGCCTCATCGCCATCGACAACATCGACCGGGTGATCGAGATCGTGCGCTTTGACCCCGATCCGAAGGGTCAGCTGATGCGCGAGTTCAGCCTTTCTCAGGCGCAGGCCGAGGACATTCTGGAACTGCGGCTGCGGCAGCTCGCCAATCTTGAGATCGAGAAGCTGCGCGAGGAGATGGCCAAGCTCAACGCAGAGCGCCATCAGCTCGAGCGCATTCTCGCAAGCGACAGGGTGCTCGCCGGCGTCATCGCCAAGGAAACGCGCGAGGCGATGCGCGAGTTCGGAGACGCCCGCCGCACGCTCGTGCGCGAGGAGCACAAGGCCAGCGTCGAGCCCGTGATCGCAAGCGAGCCGGTGACGATCGTGATTTCCGAAAAGGGCTACGTGCGCTGCCGCACGGGCCACGGTCACGACGTCTCGCTCATGAATTTCAAGATGGGCGATGCGCTTCTTTATTCGGCCGAGTGCATGTCGGAGGACACGCTGATCTGCGTGGGCAACGACGGGCGCACGTATTCGGTCGCGGTTTCCGCGCTGCCCTCGGCGCGCGGCGACGGTTTGCCGGTGACGAGCCTCATCGACCTTGAGCGCGGAACCGAACTCATCGGATTCCTCGCGGGGCCCGCCAAGACCCGCGTGATGCTTGCCACGGACGAGGGCTTTGGCCTAGCGTGCGAGCTCGGCAACATGGTGGCCCGCGTGCGCTCGGGCAAGGCGTTCCTCGATCTCACGGAGGGCGCCTCGGTGCTGCCGCCCCGGATCATCGCCCCGGGTGCGACGCGCATTGCGTGCCTGTCGGCCGAGGGCAGACTCCTTGCCTTTGAGATCGATCAGCTGCGGCGGCTTGCAAGCGGCGGCAAGGGCGTGACGCTCATGGATCTGAATCCGGGCGAGAAGCTTCTTGCGGCGATGCCGGTCGGGGACGAAGGCATCGTGGTCGAGGGGCGCGGCCGCACGGTCGATCGGCAGAAGACGCTCGTGCGCGGCGAGTGGGAGTACCACTTCGGCCAGAGGGCGAGAAAGGGCAAGGCGCTTCCCATCCGGTTCCGCGCCACGGGCCTGCATGCGATCGAGGCGCAGGCTCCGAAGGCTAAAGAGGAAGAGCCCGAGCCGACGGTCATCTGAGAGAAGGGGCGCACATGAGCGAGCAGAACGCGGCAAGCGGCGCAGAGCGCTACGGGCTTCTCCCGTCGCTCTCCTCCAAGCTCCTTTTGCTGACCTTCATCTGGGTGAGCTTCATCATCGCGATGCTCGCGTACACGATGATGCTCACCTGGGAGTTCGAGCGCGCCACGGAGCTGGGCTCCACCGTGACCGAGCTGCGCGCCCAGACCTACCGCTCGGACCTGATGAGCAATCCCTCCATCACGCAGGCCGACTACCGGGAGATTCTCGCTGGCTACGAGCGCAATCTTGAGCGGCTTCGCAAGGACAGCGGCTGGATGCGCATGGTGTTCCCCAGGGTCGGCGACAGCGCCGAGAGGATCGAGGCGGGCATTGACGAGGTGAACCGCGAGTGGGCCTATGTGCTTCGGCCGATGGTCGAGTCGGCCCGCATATCCCGCACGGCGTTCAACCCGGACACGGTGCGCATGGTCACCGAGGAGTTCACTGCGCTCGAGCAGGAGATCACCCTCATGCGGCAGACCGTGCTCTGGCGCGCAAGGTTCGTGCAGATCACGCTGATCTGCCTTGCAGTGGTGAGCCTGTTCGTCATCATGTACCTGCTGCTCACATGGGTGATCCGGCCGACGGACCGCATCAAGGAGGCGATCGAGTCGATCACCGCGGGCGTTTTTTCGATGCGGCTCAAGCCCGAGACCTCAAGTCTTGAATTCGGCCGCATCGCGCAGGGCCTGAACCGCATGACCGCAAGCCTCGAGGGGCTGATGAACAACCTTGCCGAGAAGGTAAGTGAAAAGACCGCGGCCTACGAAGCGCAGAACAGGCGCCTGTCGCAGCTCTACGAGATCACCTCGTTCTTTGGCGAGACGCACAGCGTCGAGGAGCTTTGCGACGATTTTGCCGAAAGGCTCCCGCGCCTGACGCTAGCCGAGGCAAGCAGCATATGGCTCCTTGACGAGAGCGGGGCCAAGCTCACCTTTGCCGCGGGCTCGGGCCTGCACCGGGATACGTTTGCCGCAATGATCGACGAGCCGGTGCCCTACGAGTCCGTTCGGCCGCTGCTTGGCGAAACCTGCTCGGCGGACATGTTCGTCGGGACCGCGAAGAATCTCGTGCCCCGAGTGAGGGGGACGGACAGGACGCTCTACACGTTCATCTACCCGTTTGCCGTGCGCACGGGCGCGAAGGATCTCGGGGTCTTCATCCTCTATTCGAACAGCATCCCGAGGATCGATCCGGACAGCCGCAGGCAGTACGAGAGCTTCGGCTCGCACTTTGGCCTTGCGATCGACAACCAGCGCCTCATCGAGCGCGACCGGCAGTACGCTGTGGTGCACGAGCGCAACCTGATGGCTCAGGGCCTGCACGACTCGATTGCGCAGACGCTTTCCTTTTTGAATCTCCAGATCCAGTTCCTCGAGGACGGCCTCAAGAAGAACGACCGGGGCTTCGTGGACGATTCGCTCAAGCTGATCAAGGAGGGCCTGCAGCAAAGTTACGACGACGTGCGCGAGCTCCTTCTCAACTTCCGCGAGCGGCTTCACTCGGAAAGCTTCAATGAGGCCGTGCGTATCGTGGCGCAGCGCTTTGAGGCGCAGTCCGGCTGCCGCGTCGAGGTGCCGAACTACGGCCGGGAGGGGGACCTCAGTCCCAGGCAGATGCTGCAGGTGATCTTCATCATCCAGGAGGCGCTCTCCAACGTGAGAAAGCATGCGCGCGCAAGCCGCGTGCGCATCGAGATCGACAACTCCTCGGACTACACGGTGAGCGTGATCGACGACGGCCAGGGCCTGGATCCGGCGATCGTGGCCGAGCGGCAGAGGACTCACGTGGGACTCAACATCATGCGCGAGCGCGCCTCGCGCATCGGAGCCACGGTTGAAATCAAGAGCGTCAGCCCGTCGGGAACATGCGTGCGCCTTACAATTCCGGCCCATGAGCGCGTGGCTCACTAGTTTCAGAATGCCGACTGTCCGATGCGTTTAACCGTCATTTTTCCGCTGATCATCCTGTTTCTGTACCTGCGGGGCGTCTATCCGCTCTTTCGCGGGCGGCTGCGCTGGATTCTCTGTCCGCTCTTTCTTGTGATTGCGATGACGCCCACGGTGCTGCGCTACGTGCACGGACCGATGGTGGCTCCGGTGATGCCGGCAAGCTGGATTTTCTGGGGCGACATGGTGCAGATGCTCGTGCTCGGCATGGCGCTCATCACAGGGGTGCGGGACGTCCTTGCGCTCGCGCTGCACCTGTGCGGCCGGCATACGGGCTCCTGGGCAAGAAGCCGCAAGGGAGCGGCGGCGAGCCTTGCGCTTGTCGCTGTCCTCACGGCGTACGGAACCTGGAACGGCATGAAGCTGCCCGTCGTCGACGAGCGGGAGATCGCGATTGAAAACCTCCCGGCCGATCTCGAGGGCCTGAGGATCGCGCAGATCTCCGACATTCACGCATCGGCCCTTTTTGGCGCCGACCGTACGGCCGAGATCGTGAACCGCACGATGGCCGCCAGGCCCGACATGATCCTCATCACGGGAGACTTCGTCGACGGGGAGGTTGCCGACCGGGCCGTGGACCTGGCTCCCTTGAAGAGGCTTTCTGCGCCGCTCGGAGTCTGGGGGTGCGAGGGCAATCACGAGCACTACGTCGACTATGCGGGCTGGAGAGCGTTCCTGCCGAGCCTGCATATCGGCATGCTCTACAACATGCACGCCGTCGTCATGCGGGGCGAAACCCCGATCGTGATCGCGGGCACCACGGACTTCAACGCCGAAAAATACGAGGGGCGCGAGCTGCCCGATGTGAACAAGGCGCTCGAGGGGGCGCCTCGGGGCTTTACGATCCTCATGATCCACCAGCCGATCAAGGCGCGCACGATCGCCGCCAAGCCGATCGACCTCATGCTTTCCGGACACACGCACGGCGGGCAGACGCCGCTCGTGATGCTTGTGGCAAAGATTCTCAACCGCGGTCTGCTTGAAGGCCTGTACCGGATCGAGCCCGATCCGAGCGTGCCCTTGATGCCTTCCTTCACGGGCCGCAAGTCGATGCCGGCCTTCGTGCAGACCGGCACGCAGTTCTGGAACGGATACCCGCTGCGGATCGGCACGCGAAATGAAATCACCATCCTGCGCCTCATGAAGAAGCGTCAGTAGGAGCAGACAATGCAGAACATTGCCATTCTCGGAGCCACGGGCTCCATCGGACGCAGCGCGCTCAGCGTGATTGCGAATCACCCGGATCGGTACCGGGCCGGGGCCCTGGCTGCCGGCAGCGACGCCAAGGCGCTTGCCGCCGCGGCGCTTGCCGTGCGGCCGCAGACCGTTGCGATCGCCGAGGCGGCGCGCGAGGGCGAGCTGCGCGATCTGCTTGCCCAGGGCGGCTGGACGGGAGAAATCCTGAGCGGCCCGAAGGCCGCCGAGCGTCTTGCGGCCGATCCGCGGTTTGATACCGTGATCCATGCCATCGTCGGCGCGGCGGGCGTGGGGCCCGCGTTTGCCGCGGCCGAGGCCGGAAAGCGCCTGCTCCTAGCCAACAAGGAAAGCGTCGTGTGCGGCGGCGCTCTGCTCATGAACACCGTGGCCCGGTGCGGCGCAACGCTGCTGCCCGTGGACAGCGAGCACAACGCGATCTTTCAGTGCCTGCACGCGAGCGGCGAGGGCGGCAGGCAGGCTGCGCGGATCTGGCTCACCTGTTCCGGGGGGCCCTTTCACGGCCGCCCCGAGGTCGATCTTTCCAAGGTCGGCCCGGAGCAGGCGCTCGCGCATCCGACCTGGAAGATGGGCCGCAAGATCTCGATCGACTCGGCAACGCTCATGAACAAGGGGCTGGAAGTGATCGAGGCGCATCATCTGTTTGATTTCCCGCCCGAGCGCATCAGCGTGGTCATCCACCCGCAGTCGGTGGTGCATTCCATGGTGGAGTTCGCCGATGGGGCGGTTGTCGCCGAACTCGGAGAGGCCGACATGAAGCTGCCGATCGCGTACTGCCTTGCATACCCGGAGCGGATCGCGGGCGACGTGAAGCGGCTTGACATCGCCCGCATGGGGCCGCTCACGTTCTCCGAGCCCGACATGAAGCGCTTCCCGCAGCTCGCGATGGCCTTCGAGGCGATTCGCGCCGGAGCGGCCGCTCCCATTATCCTGAACGGCGCCAACGAAATCGGCGTGCAGGCGTTCCTTGACGGGCGGATCGGCTTTACGGCGATCGCCGAGCTCTGCCGCAGGACGCTCGAGAGATTGCAGCCCGCGGAGCCGAAGAGCCTTGAGGACATCCTTGCGATTGATGGCGAGGCGCGCCGAACCGCGCTTACCCTTGCCGCGGACCTTGCCCTTTAGAACAACAGATTGATTGACGCGAAAGTAGACGTTTCATGCTCACGATTGTCGGACTGATCCTTTCCATCTCCATCCTCGTGGTGGTTCACGAGTGGGGGCACTATCAGGTGGCCAGATGGTGCGGCGTGCCCGTGCTTGCCTTTTCGGTCGGCTTTGGCACGGTGCTTTTCCGCCACCGGGACAAGCGCGGCTGCGAGTGGCGCATTTCCGCTATTCCGCTTGGCGGCTATGTGAAGATGCTCACGCTCGCCGAGCGCGAGCTCAATGAGGCCGACGGGCTGAACATCCCCGAGCAGGCCTACCGCGACGCCTTTGAAACGAAAAGCGTGTTCAAGCGCCTTGCGGTGGTTGCCGCGGGTCCGGCCATGAACATCATTCTTGCCGTCATGATCTACGCCGGGCTTGCCATGCTGGGCACCTGGGAGCCGGTCTCCGCCGTGGGCGAGCCGCCCGCGCAGACCCAGGCCGCGCGGCTTGGCGTGCACGCCGGCTGGCGCATCGAGTCGGTCGCCGAGAGCGCCGTGAAAACCTTCAATGAGGCGCACTGGCGCTTCATCGAACACATGGGCGAGAACCCCGTGCCCGTGCGCTTTGCCGCGCAGGACGGCTCGGCGAGATGGGTCGATTTCGACCTCTCCGGGTTCCGCGGCGAGACGCAGGAGGATCCGATGAGCGGGCTCGGGCTTCAGATGCACCTCAAGCACCTCATGGTGGGCACGGTCTTTGCCGATTCTCCCGCCTCCGAGAGCGGCCTCGCTGCGCGGGACAAGATCCTCAAGGTCAACGGCCGGCCGGTGACGGCGGCAAGCGACCTCACCGAGACCGTGACGGCCTCGCGCGGCTCGCCGATCGAACTTGTCATCGAAACCGCTTCGGGTGAAACAAGAACCGTGACGCTCACGCCGAGGATGATGCAAAGCGAGCAGGGCGAGCGCTGGATGATCGGCGTGCGGCTCGGGCTCGTGCCCGAGCTGGTGCGGGTGCAGCAGGGCCCCCTCGGGGCGCTTGCCGCGGGCACGGGCAAGGTCTGGGACCTCATCGCCCTGACGGCTGGCAGCATCGGCAAGATGCTCACCGGACAGATGAGCGCCAAGGGCATCGCAGGGCCCGTCTCGATCGGCGACATGGCCGGGCAGAGCCTTTCCTACGGGCTGCTCCCGTTCCTGTCGTTTCTTGCGATGATCTCCGTGAGCCTCGGGTTTCTCAATCTGCTTCCGGTGCCCGTGCTTGACGGCGGATACATCGCCGCGTTCCTCTGGGAGATTGCAACCGGCAGACCCGTCGGGGAGAGGACGGTGGCGATCGCGCAGAAAATCGGCATGGGACTTTTGGGGATTTTGATGGTTTTCGCCCTGACCAATGATTTTTCACGCCTGTTCGGGCTAAACTAGCGAAAATTTTTGCCTGCGCACCGGACAGCCGCCATTTATGAGGGTTCTCCCTTAGAGCGGCGGGGTGCGCGCCATTCTTGGTTTGTATCAATGAAACGACATTTCTATCTGAAGAGCGTTGCCGCCGCCGTGATGGCTGCCTTTGCCGTGAGCGCGGCCGCTCAGGTGTTTACGATCCGAGACATTCGCGTCGAGGGCATTCAGAGAACGGAGCCCGGCACGGTGTTTTCGCATTTGCCCTTCCGCGTGGGTGACGAGTACACGGCCGAAAGCGGCAGCGAGGCGATTCACTCGCTCTACG
>DNLN01000101.1:11058-12514 GCA_003488465.1 Sutterella sp.
CTACGGCTCGGGTCTGTTCAAGGACGTTTCCATGTCCGCGGACAACGGCGTGCTCGTCATTCATGTTGTCGAGCGCCCGGCTGTGGCCGCCATCGAAACCTCCGGCATCAAGGCCTTTGACAAGGACGCCGTGGTGAAGAGCCTGAGATCGGTGGGCCTTGCCGAAGGCCGCATCTTCGATCAGTCCACGCTCGACCGCGCCAAGCAGGAGCTCGAGAGGCAGTACCTGTCCAAGGGCTTTTACGCCATTGACGTGCGCACCAACACGACCCCCCTTGAGCGCAACCGCGTGCGCGTGACCGTCAACGTGGACGAGGGCGGGGCGAGCCGCATCGAGTCGATCCGCTTCGTCGGCAACCGCATTTTCGATTCGGACGATCTTGCCGATCAGATGCAGCTTGCGGTTCACAAGTGGTCGAGCTGGTACACCAAGCGCGACCTGTATTCCCGCGAGAAGCTCGCGGCTGACCTCGAGTCGATCCGCAGCTTCTACCTCAACCAGGGCTATCTTGATTTCAAGGTCGACTCCGTGCAGGTGTCCGTGGCCCCCAACAAGTCCGACGTCTACATCACGATTAACGTCACCGAGGGACGCCGCTACAAGGTCTCCGGCGTGAAGCTGCAGGGCGACATGCTCGGTCTGGACGCCGAGGTGAACAAGCTTGTGAAGATCAAGCCGGGCGATGTGTACAACGCCGAGGAGGCCTCGAACCTTTCCAAGGCGATTCAGGAGAAGTTCTCCACGCTCGGCTACGCTTTCTGCAAGGCTCAGCCCGAACCCGTGGCCGACGCTTCGAGCGATACGGTCGAGCTCGTCTATACGGTCGATCCGGGCCGCCGCGCCTACGTGCGCCACGTGAAAATCTCCGGCAACACCCGCACCGCAGACGAAGTGATCCGCCGCGAGGTGCGCCAGTACGAGTCCGCCTGGTTTGACAGCGACAAGGTCAAGCTCTCGCGCGACCGCATCGACCGTCTCGGCTACTTTGATGCCGTGACCGCCGAGCCCAAGGAAGTTGAGGGCACGCGCGACGAGGTCGATCTCGAGATCAACGTCAAGGAGCGTCCGACCGGCTCGATTTCGCTGGGCGCCGGCTATTCGACCTCCGACGGCATCATCCTGTCGGCGGGCTTCGCCCAGACCAATATCTTCGGCACCGGCAACTCCGCCTCGGTCGAGGTGAGCAATTCGGACTCCACCCGCACGTACGCGCTCTCGCTCACGCAGCCGTACGTGACCCCGGAGGGGATTTCGCGCACCATTGACGTCTACGACCGGCGCGTTGACCTTGACGAGCTCGATGTTGCCAACGTGATGTACGAGACAACGGGCGCCGCGGTTTCCTACGGCTACCCGCTCACCGAGTTCGACCGCATCTACTTGGGCGCCAAGGCCGAGCAGACCAAGGTGACGCTGCGCGGTTCGCGAGACGCGAGCGGCGAGCCCACCGACGGG
>DNLN01000189.1 GCA_003488465.1 Sutterella sp.
GTCGTTGCCAAGATCATCGAGTAATTTGATTTCTTGATGAAATAATTCGCTTGTCGCTTGACAAGCAAAAGGGGGCGTGGGTATACTGCGCCCCCTTGGTTCTTTCCATGTTCTTTTTTTAGAGAAATCCAAATGCAATCTCAACGCATTCGCATTCGCCTCAAGGCGTTTGATTACAAGCTGATCGACCAGTCGGCCCTTGAAATCGTCGATACCGCCAAGCGTACCGGCGCCGTCGTTCGTGGTCCCGTTCCGCTTCCTTCCCGCATTCAGCGCTTCGACATCCTGCGCTCTCCGCACGTCAACAAGACCAGCCGCGAGCAGCTCGAGATTCGCACCCACCAGCGACTGATGGACATCATCGATCCGACGGACAAGACTGTTGACGCTCTCATGAAGCTCGACCTGCCCGCTGGCGTTGACGTCAAGATCAAGGTTCAGTAATCGCGAAAAGTTTTTACGTTCATGCATCGGCCCGGATAGGGCGGGCGCATGGCGTTTTATGCGTCGCTTCTGGCACACCAAAGCAATCGATCGGCGTTACGACGACCTTGCATGTCGGACCTCCCGTCGTGAAGCGATTTTTTTAAAGTACGGTCCCGGCCAATCGTAGCCGGGGTGGAGAAAATAATGAGTGATAAGCTCGGCTTAGTCGGCCGCAAGATCGGCATGACGCGCATCTTCGAAGAGGACGGTCGTTCCGTTCCTGTCACGGTGCTCGACGTGTCCGGTAACCGCGTCACCTGCGTGAAGACGGTTGAAACCGACGGCTACAATGCAATCCAAGTCGCGTTCGGCTCCAAGAAGCCCTCGCGCGTGAACAAGGCGCTTGCCGGTCAGTATGCAAAGGCTGGCGTTGAAGCTGGCGCCATGCTCAAAGAGTTCCATATCGACGCAGACAAGGCTGGCGAGTACAAGCCCGGGACGGTTCTCGGCGCTGACATGTTCGCCGCCGGTCAGAAGGTTGATGTGACGGGTACCACGATCGGTAAGGGTTTTGCTGGCGTCATCAAGCGTCACCACTTCTCTTCCAACCGCGCCACGCACGGCAACTCCGTGACGACCCGCGCCCCTGGCTCTATCGGTAACCGCCAGGATCCGGGCCGCGTGTTCCCGGGCAAGCGCATGGCCGGTCATCTCGGCGACGCCCAGCGCACGACGCAGAACCTCGTGGTCGCACGTGTCGATGCCGAACGTGGTCTGCTGCTCATCCGCGGTGCCGTTCCGGGTGCCAAGGGTGGTGCCGTCATCGTCCGCGCCGCAGTCAAGGCCTAATAGGAGCGATCAATGGAACTGAATGTACTCAATGAACAGGGTCAGGAGACGGCCAAGGTCGCTGCCTCTGACGCCGTGTTCGGTCGTGAATACAACGAATCCCTGGTGCACCAGCTCGTGGTTGCCTACCAGGCTAACGCCCGCCTGGGCACGCGCGCTCAGCTTAACCGCGAGGACGTGCATCACTCCACCAAGAAGCCCTGGCGTCAGAAGGGAACGGGCCGTGCCCGCTCCGGCATGACGTCGAGCAACATCTGGCGCGGTGGCGGCCGGGCTTTCCCGAACACCCCGAACGAAAACTTCAGCCAGAAGATGAACAAGAAGGCTTATCGCGCTGCCATGGCTTCGATCCTCTCGAAGCTCGCCGCCGACGGCCGTCTGGTTGTTGTCGACACGATCGCTGTCGAGTCCCCCAAGACCAAGGCTTTCGCCGCCAAGGTCAAGGCGATGGGTCTTGAGAGCGCACTCATCATCACCGACACCGTTGATGAAAACCTTTTCTTGGCTTCCCGTAACCTCAAGAACGTGCTCGTTGTTGAACCCCGTTACGCTGATCCGCTCTCCCTGATCTTCTACGACAAGGTTGTCGTGACCAAGGCTGCGGTCGCCAAGCTCGAGGAGATGCTGGGATGAACCAAGATCGTCTGTACAAGGTCCTCGTCGGACCGATCGTCTCTGAAAAGAGCACGATGATTGCCGATAAGGCCCGTCAGTATGCCTTCCGCGTTGTGGCTGACGCCACCAAGACGGAAGTTAAGGCCGCTGTGGAACTGCTCTTCAAGGTGCAGGTCGCCAGCGTTCAGATTCTGACCATCAAGGGCAAGGTCAAGCGCAATGCCCGGTTCTCCGGCGTCCGCAGCGACGTGCGCAAGGCTTATGTCTGCCTCAAGGAAGGTCAGGAAATCAACTTCGCGCAAGAGGTGAAGTAAATGGCTCTCGTGAAACTCAAGCCCACGTCGGCTGGTCGCCGTCACGCGGTCAAGGTCGTCACCGAAGGCCTGCACACTGGCAAGCCTTATGCACCGCTCACTGAGAAGAAGAACCGCGGTTCCGGCCGCAACAGCAATGGTCACATCACCTGCCGTCATAAGGGTGGTGGCTCCAAGCGCGCCTATCGCGTGATCGACTTCCTGCGCGACAAGGACGGCATCGCCGCCCGCGTCGAGCGCATCGAATACGATCCGAACCGCTCCGCTCACATTGCACTGCTTTGCTACGCCGACGGCGAGCGTCGCTACATCGTCTGCCCGAAGGGCCTGAAGGTGAACGACACCGTGATGTCCGGCGCCGAAGCCCCGATCAAGGTTGGCAACGCACTGCCGCTGCGCAACATTCCGGTCGGCTCGACCATTCATTGCATCGAGATGCTTCCCGGCAAGGGCGCTCAGCTCGTCCGCTCCGCCGGCGCTTTCGCTCAGCTCGTTGCCCGTGAAGGTGAATACGCTCAGGTTCGCATGCGCTCCGGCGAAGTCCGCCGCATCCTCATCGGCTGCCGCGCCACGATCGGCACGGTCGGCAATGAAGAGAACAGCCTGCGTGAACTCGGCAAGGCTGGCGCCACCCGCTGGCGCGGCATCCGCCCGACCGTTCGCGGCAAGGTGATGAACCCGGTTGATCACCCCCATGGTGGTGGTGAAGGCCGTACGGGTACGGGTCGCGCTCCTGTGACGCCCTGGGGTCAGCTGACCAAGGGTTATCGCACCCGCAACTCCAAGCGCACGGACGCCATGATCGTCCAGCGCCGTTATGACAAGTAAGGGGGGCCTCTAGATGTCTCGTTCGTTAAAGAAAGGGCCGTTCGTAGACGGTTCTCTCATGAAGAAGGTTGAAGCTGCCCAGGCCAGCCGCGACAAGCGGCCTCTGAAGACCTGGTCCCGCCGCTCGACCATTCTTCCGGAGTTCATCGGTCTGACGATTGCCGTGCACAATGGCCGTCAGCATGTGCCGGTGTACATCAATGAAAACATGGTTGGCCACAAGCTTGGCGAATTCGCTCTGACCCGCACGTTCAAGGGCCACGCCGCCAATGCCGACAAGAAGGTCAAGGGGTAATCAAATGGAAACTACTGCAATCGTTCGCGGTGTGCGTCTGTCGGCTCAGAAGGGCCGTCTGGTCGCAGATCTGGTTCGCGGTAAGCCCGTGGACAAGGCCCTGAACATCCTCACGTTCACCCGGAAGCGCGCTGCCGTTCTGATCAAGAAGGCGCTCGAGTCCGCCATTGCCAACGCCGAGCACAACGACGGCGCTGACATCGATGAACTGTACGTGACCAAGATCTACGTGGAAAAGGCCACGACGCTCAAGCGCTTCGGCGCTCGCGCCAAGGGTCGCGGTACGCGTATCTGCAAGCAGACGGCTCACATCTACGTGACCGTCGGTGACAAGTAATAAGGAAGGTGAACCATGGGTCAGAAAATTAATCCTACAGGCTTCCGTCTTCCTGTCACGCGCAATTGGACGTCGCGCTGGTACGCGGTCGGCCGCAACTTCTCCCGCACTCTGTGCGAGGACATGCGCGTTCGCGCGTTCCTTCAGGAAAAGCTCAAGGCCGCTAGCGTCTCCCGCATCCTGATCGAGCGTCCGGCCAACAACGCCCGCATCACGATCTTCTCGGCTCGTCCCGGCGTCGTGATCGGCAAGGAAGGCGCTTTCATTGAAGAGATCAAGAGCGACGTTCAGAAGATGATTGGCGTGCCCGTGCACATCAACATCGAGGAAGTGCGCCGTCCCGATCTCGACGCTCAGCTCATCGCTGACAACATCACCCAGCAGCTCGAGAAGCGCACGATGTTCCGCCGCGCCATGAAGCGCGCCAT
>DNLN01000146.1 GCA_003488465.1 Sutterella sp.
GCGGCGGTGGTGGTGCCGCGGCGGCGGAGGCGGCGGCATCATCGGTCCCCAGAACAGACCGGGCCAGCGGCTGTCGTTGTAGAGCCGTTCCATCTCCAGTTCATGCTGCAGCTGGATTTCTCGCCGCCTCTGGACATCCAGCGCGTACCTGAGATCGGTTTCCACGCCGGGCGCCTCCTTCGGGCGATCCATCTTCACATGGAAGACGCGGCTGTCGCCGCAGAGCAGTATGGGAGAGGGCGTAGCGGCCCGGGCTCCCGACTTCCAGGTGTAGGTGACTCCCGGAATCCTGGCGCATCGGTCGATCGGATTGCGGCTTGCGTTGAGCGCGTCATCGTCAAAGACAATTTCGGCAGGCGTCTCGCCGAACACCTGGCCGGAGGCGCCCGTCACAAGAGCGCCGGGGATGTCGCTCGTAAAGTTGACGGTTGTCTGGCAGCCTGCAAGGATCAGGGCGCAAGGCAGCGCCAGCAGTAGTCTGGGAATCACGCGCATCGGTCTTCCTCCGAAAGGCTCTAGACAATCTCCTTAATTGTATGACTGCGCAGTCAACTTTTCGGCGTGTTTTCCGCTGAATTCCAGAACTTGGAAATCGGCTCAAAACAGTTGTGGCATACTGATCCACAATGCCGAATTTTCGTTGGACTTCCTTTCCTCAGGAACGCAATTTCGGCTGGTTTGACAAGACAATCAACAAAGAACGAACCATGGCAAAGACCCTTTACGACAAACTTTGGGACGAGCATGTTGTTGACAGCGAACCGGACGGCACGACAACGCTCTACATTGACCGTCACCTGATGCATGAGGTGACCAGCCCGCAGGCTTTTGAGGGTCTGAAGCTGCAAAAAAGAAAACCCTGGCGCATCAGTTCGATCGTTGCCACGGCCGATCACAACACTCCGACCAACGGCTGGGAGCGCGGCATGGACGGCATCACCGATCCGATCGCGCATCTGCAGGTCGAAACGCTTGACAAGAACATCCGCAGCGTTGGCTGCGCGGCCTATTTCCCGTTCATGGATCGCGGTCAGGGCGTCATTCACGTGATGGGCCCCGAAGAGGGCGCAACGCTTCCCGGCATGACGGTCGTGTGCGGCGACAGCCACACCTCGACTCACGGCGCCTGCGCCGCTCTGGCGTTCGGCATCGGCACTTCCGAGGTTGAGCACGTTCTTGCCACTCAGACCCTGATCACCAAGAAGAACCGCAACATGCTGGTTCGCGTCGAGGGACGCCTTGCTCCGGGGATCACCGGAAAGGATCTGGCGCTTGCCGTCATCGGCAAGATCGGTACGGCGGGCGGCACGGGCTGCACGATTGAGTTCGCCGGACAGGCCATCAGGTCGCTGTCCATGGAAGGCCGCATGACACTCTGCAATATGGCGATCGAGGCGGGAGCCCGCTCCGGCCTTGTTGCCGTTGACGAGAAGACGATCGAATACATGCGCGGCCGTCCCCTTGCGCCCACGGGCGAACTTTGGGATCAGGCTGTCGCCTACTGGAAGACGCTTCACAGCGACGAGGGCGCCAAGTTCGACGTCGTGGTCGAGATGCGCGCCGAAGAAGTCAAGCCCATGGTGACCTGGGGTACGTCCCCCGAGATGGTGACCTCGATCGACGGCGTCGTGCCCGATCCTGAAAAGCAGATGGATCCTGTGAAGCGAGAAGGCTGGGAGCGTGCGCTCAAGTACATGGGACTGGAGCCCGGCACGCCCATCGTGGACATCAAGCCCGACCACATGTTCATCGGTTCGTGCACGAACGGCCGCATCGAGGATCTGCGCATCGCGGCCTATGTCGTGAGAAAGCTCGGCCGCCGGGTGGCTCCCACGGTTGCTCAGGCCCTCGTGGTGCCGGGCTCGGGCCTGGTGAAGTTGCAGGCTGAGAAGGAAGGCCTTGACTTGATCTTCAAGGATGCCGGCTTTGAGTGGCGAGAACCGGGCTGCTCGATGTGCCTTGCCATGAATGCCGACCGCATCAACCCGGGGGATCGCTGCGCCTCGACGTCCAACCGCAATTTCGAGGGACGCCAGGGCAAGGGCGGACGCACTCATCTGGTAAGCCCGGCCATGGCTGCCGCTGCCGCCGTGATGGGGCATTTTGTTGATGTGACCAAGCTTTTCTGAGGAGCCAAAAATGGAAAAACTGACAGTTCATACCGGTTTGGTTGCTCCGCTTGATCGCAGCAACGTGGACACCGATGCGATCATCCCCAAGCAGTTCCTGAAGTCCATCTACCGCACGGGTTATGGCCCCAACTGCTTTGACGAATGGCGCTACCTGGACAAGGGCGAGCCCGGAATGGACAACAGCAAGCGTCCGCTCAATCCGGATTTCGTCCTGAACGAGCCCCGCTATCAGGGTGCGAGCATCCTGCTCGCGCGCAAGAACTTCGGCTGCGGCTCAAGCCGCGAGCATGCTCCTTGGGCCCTGCTGCAGTACGGCTTCAGAGCCGTGATTGCGCCGAGTTTTGCCGACATCTTCTATTCCAACTCCCTCAAGAACGGTCTCGTGCCGGTCCCGGTCAACGAGCTGGTGATCGACCGCCTTTTTGAGGCTTGCAAGCAAACCGTCGGCTACAAGCTCACGGTGGATCTCGACCGTCAGCTGCTGATCGAGCCCGACGGCAAGGCCACTCCGTTCGAGATCGCTGCGTTCCGCCGCTGGGCCATCATGAACGGGTACGACGACATCGGCATCACGCTTGCAAACAAGCAGGACAAGATCCGCGCCTTTGAAAGCGAACGCCTTGCGAGCAAGCCCTGGCTTGCCAAGACGCTCAACTGGCAGGACAAGTAAAAGGTTCATTTGAGTAGCAAAGGAAGTTTTCTCATGACTAAGAAGATTGCAGTTCTCCCCGGCGACGGCATCGGACCGGAAATCGTCGAACAGGCGGTCAAGGTTCTCAATGCCTTGGGCGAGTCCTTCGAGATGGAATATGCCGACGTGGGCGGCGTTGCCTACGCTCATCACGGACATCCGCTGCCGGAAAGCACGCTCTCGCTTGCCAAATCCGCCGATGCCGTGCTCTTTGGCGCCGTTGGCGATTTCCGCTATGACACTCTCGAGCGGCGTCTTCGTCCCGAACAGGCCATTCTGGGGCTGCGCAAGGGCATGGGGCTGTTTGCCAATCTGCGCCCGGCCAAGTGCTTCGACGAACTCGTCGGCGCTTCGACGCTGCGCCCTGAAGTGGTTGGCGGCCTGGATCTTCTGATCGTGCGTGAACTGACCGGCGACATCTATTTCGGTTCGCCCCGCGGTCGCCGTCAGGCTCCCGATGGTCCCTTCGCAGGCGCACTCGAGGGCTTTGACACGATGCGCTACACCGTGCCCGAGATCGAACGCATCGCCCGCGTGGCCTTCGAGGCGGCACGCAAGCGCCGCGGCAAGGTGACGAGCGTTGACAAGGCCAATGTGCTTGAGACGAGTCAGCTGTGGCGCGACACGGTGATCGAGGTTTCCAAGCAGTATCCGGACGTGACGCTCGAGCACATGTACGTCGACAACGCGGCCATGCAGCTCGTTCGTGCGCCCAAGGCGCTTGACGTGGTGCTCACCGGCAACATCTTCGGCGACATCCTGTCCGATGAGGCATCGATGCTCTCCGGTTCGATCGGCATGCTTGCCTCTGCTTCGCTCAATGATCACAAGCAGGGCCTGTTCGAGCCCTCGCACGGTTCGGCGCCCGACATTGCGGGCAAGAACATCGCCAATCCGATCGCGACGATTCTGTCTGCGGCCATGATGCTCCGCTACAGCCTTGACATGGGCGAGCATGCCGACCGGATCGAGGCTGCCGTGAAGACGGTGCTCAAGCAGGGGCTGCGCACTGGAGACATCATGAGCGAAGGCTGCAGGCGTGTTCTTTGTTCGGAGATGGGCGACGCAGTCCGCGACGCCCTGAAGTAGGAAATTCCTTTGATAACAAACCCAAAACAAGGAGATGTCATCATGATCCTGGGTATGGTTGGCTGGCGAGGCATGGTCGGCAGCGTTCTGATGGGACGCATGCAGGAGGAAAACGATTTTGCACTCGTCGACAAGACGATTTTCTTCTCCACTTCCGCCGCCGGCGGCAAGGCGCCCGATGTTGCAAATGCCGAACCGGTTCTTGCAGATGCCAAGGATGTCGCCGCGCTTACCAAGTGCGATGTGATCATCTCCTGCCAGGGCGGGGACTACACCAACGAGATCCATCCGCAGCTTCGCGCCACGGGCTGGAAGGGCTACTGGATCGACGCCGCCTCCGCTCTTCGCATGAAGGACAACGCGGTCATCATTCTCGATCCGGTGAACATGCACGTGATTCAGGACTCGCTCAAGAAGGGCGTGCGCGACTTCATCGGCGGCAACTGCACGGTTTCCCTGATGCTGCTTGCTCTGGATGGTCTGATCAAGGCCGACCTCATCGAGTGGGTGAGTTCCATGACGTATCAGGCCGCCTCCGGCGCCGGTGCTCAGAACATGCGCGAACTGCTCTGCCAGATGGGCTATCTGAATGCCGCCGTCAAGGATGAGCTTGCCGCTCCCCGTCATCCGATCCTTGACATCGACCGCAAGGTCACCGAGTGCTTCACCAAGCCCGACTTTCCGCAGGCTGCGTTCGGCGCTGCGCTTGCCGGCTCGCTCATCCCCTGGATCGACAAGGATCTCGGCAACGGCCAGTCCCGCGAAGAGTGGAAGGGTGGAGCTGAGGCCAACAAGATCCTCGGCCTGCCTGCCAACGGCCAGCCCGGATCGCTCACGGTTGAAGGCCTGTGCGTGCGCGTCGGTTCGATGCGCTGCCACAGCCAGGCTCTGACGATCAAGCTCAAGAAGGATGTGCCTGTCGAAGAAATCGAGCGTCTGCTCGACAACGCGAACGAGTGGGCCTATGTGGTGCCCAACCGTCGCGAAGAATCGATTGCCGAGCTCGCGCCCTCGAAGATCTCCGGCACGCGCCGCATCCCGATCGGCCGCATCCGCAAGCTCGCCATGGGCCCGCAGTACATCAGCGCCTTCACGGTTGGCGATCAGCTTCTCTGGGGCGCCGCCGAACCGCTGCGCCGCATGCTGCGCATCGCCCTTGACTACGAAAAGGCCTAAGGCGACGCTCTGATCCGCATTGATGCGGATTGGTTGACAAAATAAAGCTCCTCCGTCCTGCGACCGAGGAGCTTTTTTCACTGGGAGAGCTGCCCGGGCGGCCTCAGGCCGATGCGATCGCCTCGCGCTCGGCAATCGAAAAGAATGCTCGCGCCTTCTTGGCGGGCTGAGCAAAGGCGGGCAGTTCGGTGACCTTCATTTTTTTCAGGACGGGAATTCCCTGCGCCTTGAGCGTGACAAAGAGATGCCCGTCAAAGAGCCACTGTTGGTGAGGCGCGATGGCCAGGCGCGACTGCATGGCCGTCGGCGTGCACATTGCCGAAAGGGGACGGATGACGATGACCCGCAGCCCGCTCTGGGCGATGCGCTTCAGGGCGGCAAGCAGCTGGTACTGCTCGCCTTCAAATCCGTCCGTCATGTCAAGAACGATGGTGCTGGCCTTGTTCCGGATCGCCTGCTGCAGCCCGAGGAGCACCTGGCCGGCATCGGGTGCGGCAAAGAAGAATTGATCGGAAAGGCTCGCGCCGTTTTGCTTGATGAGATTCACAAACCGCACGAAGGACGCGCCGGAGGGGAGGATCCAGACGACGTCCCCGTGCGATTTGAGAAGCGGGAACAGAACGCGGTATGCAAGGCTGCCGTCCGCGTTGATCTCAAGAGAACTGCCAAGATCCGGGCTTTCGTTGCGAAGCCAGCTGGAGAAGGGAACCGCACTGTTGAAGGAGATGAGCTTGGACATGACAGACTCGCATGAGAAATGTTCTTGATGAGCCAACGATAGGTCGCGCGCTCCTTCCGGTCGAACGGTTTTTTCTTCGCTTTGATCCAGTAAATTCCGGGGAATTTGGTGGGGCGAACGGGCCGGGGCGGCCCGAGCAATGGGGATGCGGCTGCTTTTTGGTACAAGAGACGGCCAGTCAAGGAGCTTGGGTAGGGTGGATCAATGGCCCTGATTGATCCAGCTCCCAGGTTTGATCTTGCGCAAGGATGGACCGGAAACCTTCGGGAAAGAGCAGGAAAGAACCTGCGGCAGAGGGGGATTTTTCGAGTGAATCCCTTGATTTCCATGGAGGGCAGGGCGTAAAATCCCGACCTTTCGAGCGCCTTGGAAGGTCTCCGGGGCGCTTCGTTTTGAAAACCTGGCGCCTGGTACGGGCGCCGCATTGATTGAAAAAGAGGAAAAAATGGTCGTTATTCGCCTTTCCCGTTCCGGCGCCAAGAAGCGTCCCTTCTACAACATCGTTGTCACCGATTCCCGCAATTGTCGCGACGGCCGCTTCAACGAGCGCCTTGGCTTCTACAACCCGATGGTTGCCGAGGGTGCCCAGCGCCTGACCTACAACGCCGAGCGCGTTGCCTACTGGGTCAAGAACGGCGCCAAGCTCTCTGATACCGTTGCCCGCATCATCAAGGTCGAGGGCAAGGCTCAGCAGGCTGCCTAATCAAAGATTTCCTGCTGGAGACGCTGCCAGAAACTCATCAGCTGCTCGCGGTTCCTTTCGTCCGTGATGCCGTGCCTCCCGTGTCAAAGCACACTCGAATGCATCCGGCGGTTTTCCTCTTTGGTTAAGAACCGGTATCTACCTGCAGACGAATGAAACTGGCGCCACTCCAGTAAAATCCAAAACGGCCTTTCGGGAATATCCGGGGGCCGTTTTTTCGTGACCTGACTTATGACCGAGCAACAAGAACTGCTTCCCATCGCAAGAACCGGCGGCGCCTATGGAGTGCGCGGCTGGGTGCGCATCGTTCCCTTTGAGCTGGGCGAGCCGCTCTTTGCCACGAAGACATGGCACTTCATTGCCATGAACGGAGCACAGCGGATTCTTTCCGTGCAGGAGCTCAAGGAGCACGGCACGCAGCTCATCGCCAAGTTTGAGGGCATTGACAGCAAGGAGGACGCCGACCGGCTGAGAGGCCGCATCGCGCTTCTTCGCGAAGACTTTCCCGAACTTGAGGAGGATGACGAGCACTGGGCCGTTGACATCATCGGCTGCCGCGTGGTCAATCTTGAGGGCGAGGAGCTCGGGGTCGTTGCCGACATCAGCGACAACAGCGTCCAGGACATTCTTGTTGTTCGCGGCAAGAGGGGGAATGAGCCCCTCGAGTACCTGATTCCCGTTGTCGAGCAGTATGTTGAAGAGATTGACACCGAGGGCCGGGTGATTCGCGTCGACTGGCATTCGGACTGGCTCTGAGGGATCTTCAGCTATGCGCTTTGACGTCATCACGCTCTTTCCGGAAGTCTTTTCGGCGATCACCGAATCGGGCATCACGGCCCGCGCGAAAAAACGCGGTCTCTGGAACGTGCACTTCTGGAATCCCAGGGATGTGACGACGGACCTGCACAGGACGGTCGACGACCGCCCGTTTGGCGGTGGTCCCGGCATGGTGATGATGGCCGAGCCCCTCGCGCTCACACTCGAGATGATCCGCAAGGCGGGCAACCACGGCCCGGTGATCGCCTTTGCACCCAACGGAAAGCGCCTGACCGATGAGCGCGTCCGACAGTTTTCTGCGGCGCCGGGCGGCGAAGTCGTTCTGGTCTGCGGCCGCTACGAAGGGATCGACGAGCGTTTTTTGCAGACTTTCGTTGATGAGCAGATCAGCCTTGGGGACTTTGTGCTCTCTGGCGCAGAACTTCCTGCGTGCTGCCTGATGGACGCGATCATTCGTCAGCTGCCGGGCGCGATCAAGGATCTGTCGAGCCTTGACGAGTCGTTTGCCACGGGACTGCTCGATGCGCCGCATTACACGCGTCCGGAAGTCTGGCGCGGGCAGACGGTGCCCGAGGTGCTTCTGAGCGGACATCACGCCAATATCGAGCAATGGACCCGGGAAAAATCTTTGGAGAAAACTTCCCAAAGCCGGCCCGATATGATTAAAATTGCGCGTTCCCTTGGGCTTCTGTCCAAGAAGGACGAGGCGTTTTTGAAAAAACTCAAGTAACGCCAATGCATTCAGTGGGCCGCATGCGTGCGGCCTTCCGTTAATAAAATCCATCCTCTGAGCGGCGATTTTGAAAAAAGAACAGGCCGCTGCATGATGGTATTGGAGATAATGATGAACATCATCCAGACTCTGGAACAGGAAGAGATCGCCCGTCTGACTCAGGGCAAGACCATCCCGGATTTTCGTGCCGGTGACACGGTTGTCGTGCAGGTGAACGTGATCGAAGGCGAGCGCAAGCGCGTTCAGGCTTTCGAGGGCGTTGTGATTGCTCGTCGCAACCGCGGTCTGAATTCCTCCTTCATCGTCCGCAAGATCTCGAGCGGCGAAGGTGTTGAGCGTACGTTCCAGCTCTATGCGCCGACCATTGCTTCGATCCAGGTCAAGCACCATGGCGACGTTGCTCGCTCCAAGCTGTACTACCTGCGCAGCCGTTCCGGCAAGGCCGCCCGCATCCGCGAGCGCATCGTGCGCAAGGAAGCTGCCTAATCCACAGCCTCTTGGTAACAGGAAAAAAGAAAACCTTCGGCCTCAAAACCGAAGGTTTTTTCTTAGTGCGGCGGGCTAGGGGTTAATGCGTCGCCTTGCTCGCAGGCCCCTTGAAGGCAGGTTCGGAGAACATCTCTTCGGCGTCCACCTTATCAAACAGATAGGTTGATCCACAGAACTCGCAGCGCACCTCGACGCGCCCGCGCTCTGCGATGATGGACTCGACCTCCTCGCGTCCCAGACTCTTCACCATTTTCGCAACGGACTGACGCGAGCAGCGGCAGGAAAACGTCGGGTGCAGCGTGTCCATGACATTCGGGTTGTCTTCCCAGAACAGCCGCGTGGCAATGTCCGAGGCGTCAAGTGCGAGGAGTTCTTCGGCCTTTACCGTCTGCGCGATCATGACGAGCGAGGCGAAGCCTTCCGGATCGATGTCCTGCTCGGGCATGGTGCCGCCCGTTGCGGCAACCTGCTGCAGCAGCACGCCGCCGCAGGAGGCCTCGGAAGCGGCAAGCCAGAGCCGGGTCTCGATCTGTTCGGACTGCGTCATGTAGCTCTCGACGGCCTGAGCGACGGAGTTGTCGCCCAGGGGAACGACGCCCTGGTAGGGCTGCTCGCCCGGACGCCGATCGGCCATGTCGAGCACGATGGCGCAGCGGCCGTTGCCGCTCGCGTTCACCATCTGCTTGAAGGTGATGTCCGGGGAGATCGATTCGGCGGGGACTCTGAGCTGAGCCGTGGCGCGGGCGACAAGTCCTGAGCGCACCTCAACGATGGCAAGCTTGACGGCGCCATCGCCCTGCAGCTGAAGCACGAGGGAGCCCTCGAATTTCAGACTGGCGGCCAGCATGACAGCAGCGGCGGTCATCTCGCCGAGCATGTTCTTGACCGGGTGCGGCAGATTCTGGTTGCGGACCATGGACGACCAGGCCTGATCCATGTGCAGAACCTGCGCGCGGCAGTTCTTCTTCGGGAAAAACAGTTTCAGTAGTTTGTCAGTCATCTTGCAAAGGATTCACTGTGTGGCTAGGAGATCGGAGCGGACGGCGACTCACGGAATTCCTATAGGCGGCTGACTCTAGGGTGTTTTTTGGAGGTCAGCCAGCTCGTAGTGTGATAGGCTCAAGCGAAATGTTCCGCCGTACACGCGAAAGTTCGCATTGTAGCCAAGCGCCGCAGGCGGGGATGGAATCGGAACGAGAAATGAAGTTTGATCTGCACATGCATTCAACGAGCAGCGACGGCGAACTTGAGCCGGCCGCTCTGATGCGCTTTGTCCATGACGAGTGCGGCGTGGAGATGGCGGCGCTCACCGATCACGATACGTTGGGTGGGCTGGGGATCGCAGCCGAGGAGGCAGCCAGGCTCGGCATGCGGTTTGTGAACGGCATTGAAATCTCTTCTATCTGGGCCGACAGATGCGTTCACATCGTGGGACTGCAGGTTGATCCTGAAAACGAAATGCTCGCCAGGCTTGCCGGCGGCATTTCCTCCCAGCGTACGGCGCGCGCCGTGAAGATCGCTGAAAAGCTCGAGCAGCTGGGCTTTCCGAACCTCTATGGGAAGGCGCTCAAATACGCCCGCAATCCGGCGATCATCTCGCGCATGCACTTTGCCTACGCGATGACGGTCGAAGGGCACGTCGAGCACATGCAGCAGGCCTTTGACAGGTATCTGGGCGATGGGATGCCCGCGTTCATTCCTACGCGCTGGCCGGCGCTAGCCGAGTCGGTATCGGCGATTTGCGGCGCCGGCGGCATTGCCGTACTGGCGCACCCGGGCCGCTATCGGCTCAGGGAACAGTGGCAGTTCGACGGTCTGATGACTGATTTCAAGAATGCTGGCGGTGTGGCGATTGAGGTTGTGAGCGGCAGCCAGAGCGCTCAGTACACCGAGATCTGCCTTTCGGCGGCGAAGCGCTTCGGATTCTATGCGTCAAGCGGCTCGGATTTCCACAATCGCTCGGGCAAGCGCCCGTTGCCTGGAGCCCAGGGAGAACTGCCAGCCGAAGCGAAGACGATTCTTGATCTGCTGCTTTAGCCCGGGTTGCGAGGTTTTTAAGGGACGCCGCTGACTCTTTCCTCATGGAGCTCAGTCCTGCTTTTTCTGAAAACGGACGGCCCCGGGAGCCACACGTTCCCTGCTGAGAGTCAGGAGCGGGAACGAGAGGATTCGTCCGCGCTTGCCTGATTTGCAGCCCGCAACGGTCAGAGCAGACGGGCAAGACATTGCCTGTTGGCTTTAATCAGTATCGAATATTGATACAATATAATCGATCAGACAAAGCTGAAAAAAGCATTCTCTTCGGCTTCCTGAATATCGAATTTCAATACAATATACGGGATCATCAGTTGTGCGCAGCCGTTGCGCAATCCCGCACACTCCAAGCCAAAATATAGGAAATCGTCATGCCCCTCGGAGAAGTCAATGTCGGCAGAAATCTGGATAGCTACACTCTGAACGAGTTCAAGACTCTTGCAGACAACAGCCAAGACAATCAGGAGCTTCGGATCAGAAAGAGCAATCAGGAACTCTCGAACACTCCTCTCGGTTTCATCGCCCGCAACTTCGGTTCCACGCACGCGAACTCCAACGCTCGGGTCACCGAAGCTTTCAAGCACGCTCTGCAGAGCGATCCCAAATACCGAACGATCAATGTCCGGCTTGCTGGCGTCCTGTCCACTCAGATGCCTGCCAATCAGCCGCTTACGGCGGCCAAGGTCAAGAGCGCCATCGGGATGGCGGATCGGATGCTTCAGGCTCAGGAAAACTCGATCGCCCTGAGGGACATGGCGGAAGACTTCCAGCTCGTCAGCAGTGACAAGCTCGACGCCTTCAAGGGCTTTGTCATGGACTTTCTTTTCACCCATCCGGATGTCAAGCTCGACCTCGGCAATATCGGTGAAAAGCTCACGCCTGAGCAGAGCCGTCAGGATCCGGATGCTCTGCAAAAGGTGCTTCATCAGCAGGAGGATTCGAAACTAGAGGAGCTTTCCACCATCCTCAAGGCCTTTTACAAGCAGGCCGGAGCGCAAGCGCTCGGCCAGGGCGGCTACGGATTGCCGCCATCCAAAACCGGGGGCGACGCACAGTTGGCGGCAGCACTCACCAAATTGTTTTCCCAACTGACGTCCATCCCGACCGAAACGGACGCAATCATTGACGGCGCCTTTGACTACAAGACAGCGCAACTGCCCAAATCCGGCTGCATCGCCAAGCCGTTCCAGAATGCCCTCTCGAATTTCTTTGCCAAGCGATTGGACGCCACCAACCTTGAGGAGGACATGACGGGCATCCTGCACATGAATGCGCAGGACATCGACAAGATCACGGATGCGATCAATTCCAACCCGGATATCGACAAATGGTCGAAAAACAAAGTTGTCAGGAATACGCTTCTTGCCGTAGACGCTTTTTTCAGCCAGCATCCCGCGCTTGCCGCGCAACCGGAGAAAATGCAACAGGCTCTCGGTGAGCTTACAGCCAAGTTAGTCGACCTCATCAGCAGCGGCAATACTGCGGCCGACGACTACATGCTGGCCGCCGATCAGCTTTCCATCAAGCTTCTTATGAACGAGCAGGCTCTCTCCTTGAATGGCGAAAGTCTCTTTGCGAAAGCCGGAGTCGATCCGAAGATTGGACTGGCGGCTCTCTCCGATCCGTCCGTTTTCCAGCAGCTGACCGCCAAAGTCCAGACCCTTGACGCAAAGCGCACCGATGAGCAGATCGCCCAAACGGTACGCGAGGAAGTCGGCAAGTTCCTGGAGCAAAACGCCTCTTTGCTTCAGAAGGTTCAAAACGCCGGCTTGCCTGAAAACCTGCTTGCCACTGGCGTGGAAACGGCCCTGGTGCTCAACAAAGCGATCACGTCAATCAGTCAAGGTCAGGCACGCAACGAGGAACTGATGCTCGAGCAGCTGCGAAGCGTTGCCCAGGCGCTCGGCGACAAGTCGCTGACCGATGCGGATCGGGGCCTCATCCTGAAAAACCTGATCGGAGAGTTCGCCAAGGACCTTGCGGGAGGAACCGAACAGCTCTGCAGGGACAATCTGCCCGTTTTTGCCAGACTTGTCGGACAACTGCAAACCCTTTCCGGAGATCCAAGCATCAGTCAGGCAACGCGCGATGCCTGTACGGAGGTTGCCGTGATTGCCCAGGCTGTTTACAACAATCTTCTTGCTCTGGCGCCCGAAGATCGACAGCTTGAGCTTGCTCTCGTGCCGAACCGCACCGACGCCCCTGATCCGAATATTGCCGCCAATGTCAATCCGCTCAAGTCAATCCCGCGCAATGCCAGCCCTGCCCAGATGTTCGCCGGGTTTGCCGAACTTGAGGCAAGCGGCATGAACGCTGAAGACCAAGTGCACTACCGCAAAACCATGGAGAGCTTGGGCTGCCCCGACTACAAGCTCCTCAAACCCACGCATGGGGCTGGCTTAACATGGATCAGTAACAGCACTCGGACTCTCACCGAGAGCAATGAGGGCTACAAGGTGCTCTCGCATCTTCATAACGATCTCTCGGGCATCGCATCAAGCGTCGAGTCTACGCAGAAGGCCTTGGCTGGCTACGATCCCGACCAGATCAACGAATTCATCGCCGATGTCTATCTGTCCGGACTTTCAAGCGAGCAAAAGCAAAATCTTCTTAGCACGCTGAAGGATCCTGGAGTGCAGGACTATCTGCAGGTCGTGAACAGTTACGCCCAGAAAAATAGTGCCTTGCCGGACAATGCCGTCGTCCCGAAATTGCTCACGCTTGGCAACAAGGGACAATTCCTTGCACAAGCGGTCAGAGTGCTTCAGATTGCCGCCGACAAGGCTGCCCAACAGATCGGGGCGCCGGCGCCCGGTCCGATTTTCGATGCGAATGGCACCAAGACGATCCAGGACCTGAGCAAGTCCTTTGATTTTGACGAGAACTTCTCTAGCAATTTCTGCACGAGTTTCCGCAAGGCCTGCACTCCGTTTGATGACAGCGCCTATTTGGTGGGGCACCATCTGTCTGCGGCTCAACACGATGCCGTGAACAATCTGTTCAGCAATCTCAAGATGCCCGCTTCCCGCGATGGAATCGACACCGCCTACGGCCAGGTTCCTGACAAGGATTACACCTTCACGTATACAAACCCCCAGGGCCAGAAGTGCAAAGGCGCCTGGAACACGAAAATGCTGGGCATCCTGTTTGCTTTCCATGCAGATGCCGTCTCCGCCCTCATCGAAAGCACGGGAGGGAATCCAAGTGCGCAGCAGCTTTGGGGGGTTATGCATGGCGGACAGCCGCCCGCCGACCTGACAATGGACAATTTTGCCGACAAGGTCATGCGCTCCATTTGTCAGCAGATTTACAGCGCGGGCGTACTGCTCGGGCAGCCCACCGTCATACCGGAAAACATCTTCAGTACATGTGCTCTGAAGATCGGCATGAATCCGATGGATCTCATCAACAAGATCGTTCAGTCCGCGCACGGCGATGTGAAGTTCACATTCTCCGATCAGGTCGGACAGTCCGGCCTGTTCCCGCAGCCTTCGCTGATGGGCAAGAGCTATGAAGACGGCTCTGTGCACTATGCTTTCGGAAATGACTTCATTCGTGCGATCATGCCGCCTGGAGCAAAGCCAGGGCCCAAAGGCGAAACCGGCTGCAAGATCACGGTGCAGCCCGAAGAAGGTGCTCCTGTGGAATTCAACCAGAGCGATTACGAGAAGGTGCCCAAAAACGAGAAGGGGGCATACCTCAGCCAGATCCCGAACGAGGTGCGCAAGCTCTGTCAGAGCAACGCGCAGCTTGCCGGCGTGGGCGTTTGTACCACCCAGGCCGTTTTGGGCGCCCTGCGTTCGGTTCCGTTCTTCTTTGCGGACGTCACTGGCGGCGCTCTGGAGCATACGGCACTCGACCACCATATCAGCAAGCTCGAAAATGGCAACATCCTCGTGAAGATCACGGAAAAGCCTGGCAGCCTCTTCAATATGGACCTGCAATTTGAAGTGGCTCCCAACGGCATGGTCTCCATCCGTCCCGAGAGTTCTCTCACCCTGCCTTCGCTTGAGAAGGTTCGCGCTTATGAACAGTCGCTGGGGTAGCATCCCGGTTGGTGCAAAGTAACGGACAAGGATTGACCGATGCAGACAGATGAATTCGTTGCTCAAATCAATGCGCTTGCGGGACTTGCGCTGTCTGCCGACAGCGATGGGGCCGTTGCATTCATCTACCGGGATCGCAATGTGCTACTGCGCTTTGTCGAAGAGCAGGACGCATGTCTCGTGTTCACCGAGATAGGGCGCCTGGAGCCGGCAGCGCTTCCCGGAGCGCTTGTCGATCTGCTTGAAGCCAATCACCTGCTGAGCGACACGCAGGGCGGGGCTCTGAGTTTTCAGCGCCAGACCGGGATGGCTGCTCTCAACTTCCTGCTGCCCTGCAGCGGGCCGAATGCGGCCGAGGATTTCGTAAACCGTCTGAACCGGGCTCTCTCGGCTTCGGACGAGTGGACGGCGCGCATCGAGGCAATCAACGCCAGGGCGATTGAAACGGTTGAGAGCGCTATTCGCAACCTCCAGGAAAACGGCGGTGGAGCCGACCGGACGCTCCCTCTCGGGGGCTTCCCGTTCGACCTTCCCGTGTAGCTTGATCGTTTGCGGCAGGCATTCCCGGCTCAAGCAATTCCTGGGTTGAAGCGAGGATACCTGCCTGGTCGACCGGGCAGGTTCAGTGACGCTTTTCTTCGCCGATCAGGTGCAGACTGTCGTACTCGCGCTGATTGCGCTGGTGCTTGAGAATCACAAGGCCCATGCATACGGCAACGAACAGGCCGAAGGTGATCATCGTGCCCTGCACTGAGAGGCCCGACTTGATGAGCAGCGCGTAGCCGCCCAGCATAGTGAGGATCGAAGAGTTCTCGTTGAAGTTCTGCACGGCGATGGAGCGGCCGGCGCTCATCAGAACATGTCCGCGGTGCTGCAGCAGAGCGTTCATCGGAACTACGAAGAAGCCGGCAAGGACGCCGACGACGATCATGATGAAGCCGGCGATCAGAATGCCGAAGCTCACGTTCATGCCAAACACCGAGAACGAGCCCGTCACAGTCTGGATGTCATAGAAGCTCGTTGCCGAAACAACCAGCCCCATGGCCATGCCGAGCGGCAGCACCGTCAGGGACTTCTTGAGCGGGATGAAGACGGCCGCCCCGGCGGCGCCGAGCGCCACGCCGACTGATACGACGGCCTGCAGAATGGCACCCTGAGAAAGATTCATGCCAAGGTTCACTTCGGCCCACTTGAGCACGAGGAACTGCAGCACGGCGCCTGCGCCCCAGAACAGGGTCGTCACGGAAAGCGAAATCTGGCCGAGCCGGTCCTTCCAGAGAATGGCGCAGGACTTGGCAAAGTTCCGGACGCTTTCGACCGGGCTGAAGGAGCTGCGCGGATACCGGGCTCCCGTGTCGGGAATCGCCAGATTGACGGCGGCTGCGGCGGCATAGATGAGAACGATGACGGCGATTGCGGCTTCGGGATGGGTGCTGATGCCGAGGGCGTCAAGGTGGGCGCTGTGCAGGACGACGTCCGCCACGGACGGGTGGATGAGCACGCCGCCCAGAACAACGCCGAGAATGATGGAAACGACGGTGAGGCCCTCCATCCAGCCGTTGGCGATCACGAGTTTTTCTGCGGGAAGCAGTTCGGTGAGGATGCCGTACTTGGCGGGCGAGTAGGCGGCCGCGCCGATGCCGACAACGGCGTAGGAGAGCAGGGGATGAGAGCCGAAGAGCATCATCAGACAGCCGATTACCTTGATGGCGTTGGTGATGAACATGACGTGCCCCTTGGGCATGAGATCTGCAAAAATGCCCACCCAGGCTGCGAGCAATACGTAACTGATGACGAAAAACAGTTTGAGTAGGGGCGTCATCCAGTCAGGTGCGTTCAGGCTGGTCAGCAGTGCGATGGCCGCGATCAGCAGTGCGTTGTCTGCCAGGGACGACAGGAACTGCGCACTCAAAATTGTGTAAAAACCACGCTTCATGTGAAGGGACACTCTCGACAAAAACGCAAATTTTCAACAGTTTAACGAGTTTTGCCACCTACAGAGTGATCCGGTCGAAGAATCGAGCAGCTGGGTCCGCTTGCAGCATGAGCGTTTTGTTATGCGTTTGCCGTGCAGTTTGTGCGTGTGGATTGAGCCGAAATGCGCGATTTCGTTTAGGATCTCGGATTCTGCTGGAAACATTAGTGCTGCTGGCGCTCAGACATAGGATAAGGAATGACTAGACCGATTTACGTGACGATTCACAGGGAAGCCCTTCGAAACAATCTCCGGGTTGTCCGCAAGGCCGCGGGCGAGCGCGCCGTCTGGGCGGTTGCCAAGGCCAATGCCTACGGACACGGACTGAAGAACGCCGTACAGACTTTCACCGAGGCCGATGGCCTTGCGCTGCTTGAAGTGAGCGAGGCGGTCCGCGCACGTGATTACGGCTGGCAGAAGCGGATCCTTCTTCTGGAAGGTTTTTTTGATGAGCAAGAACTCGCCGTGATCGAGCAGAACCATGTCGAGACCATCGTGCACAGCGACTGGATGATCGACATGCTCAGGAAGCACGCGCCTTTCAAGGATCTGCGCTGCCACGTCAAGATCAACTCCGGCATGAATCGACTCGGTTTCAGACCGGAGCAGTACCGGAGCGTTGTCGAGAAACTCTCCGCAATTGCCGGAGTGACCGTCTGCGGAGCCGTGACGCACTTTGCCAACGCCGAACTTTCGTATGACAAGGGAGGTCCCGCGACCTTTGACAAGCAGCTGGGCAGGATGAAGTCGATCGGCGCGTTCAGGGGCGAAGAGTGTTTTGCCAATTCCGCCGCGACGCTCTTTCATCCCGAGGCTGGCGGCGATGCGGTG
>DNLN01000159.1 GCA_003488465.1 Sutterella sp.
GAGCCGGAGCAGATATCTGATGACGAGGAGCCCGAGCAGACGCCTGCACCCGCTGAGCCTATGGCCAAAGTTCCCCGGGCGGACGGCGGGCCTGCGTTTGTGCCGAGTGAGGTGACGGTTGAAAAACGGGCAAAGAAGCGGCCGCGCCCGGCTCCAAGGTACGTTGAGCAACGGCGCACGGTTGTGCATCCGAGCGGCATACGGGAAACGACGGTACGATCGGTTCGGAAATAGACGCTGAGTTAGGAAGACAGGTCAAAGTGGAAAACGAACAGGGACATCTGTTGGCGGCACTGGATATCGGCACAAGCAAGATCTCGGTTGCCGTGGCGCGCATTCAGGGTGATGGGGAGCCCCGGCTCATCGGCTTTGGCAAGGTGGCTTCGCGCGGCATCAAGCAAGGGTGCGTGCAGAACATTGAACTGGCGGTCACTTCGATTCGCAATGCGCTCGAAGAGGCGAAGGAAATCTCCCGTGTCGAGGAGATTCCGCGTGTCTGCGTCGCGCTTACCGGCAAAGGGCTGTACTCGATCAACAAGCTCGGCACCGTCGTGCTCCAGGATGGGCAGGTGACGGAAAGCGATATGAAGCATGCGCAGGAACTTGCGCTTGCCTTCGACAGCAAGGAGGACGGTCATTCACCGGATGACCGGATCATCTCGCATATTCTTCAGATGTACACGATCGGCTCGGACGATACGCCGATCTACGATTCGCCAGTTGGATTCAAGGGCAATGTCCTCAGAGCGCATGCCCATCTGGCGATCGGCCCGGACAGTGTCGTGCGCAATCTGCTCACCTGTGTCAGGCGTGCGGGCGTGGAGGTTGACGAGCTGCTGTTGCAGCCCTGGGCTAGCGCCGCTAGCTGTCTGACGCCGACTGAAAAGAGGCTCGGCGTGATCATGCTTGATTTTGGCGCAGGACTCACCGATATCGCCTGCTACAAGGATGATGTCATTCAGTACACGGCAGTGGCGGCAGCTGGCGGTAACCTCTTTACCAATGACATCGCTACATATCTGAAGTGCACGATCGAGGAGGCCGAGCACATCAAGCTTGCCTACGGGCACATTCCAGAGCGGCCGGGCGATCGGTATGAAAAGATCCGGTACACCGATGAGGTGACCGGCAGGGAAAAGGTCGTGGTGAGTTCCGAGCTGGTCAGCGTGATCGAGCAGCGCCTGCGTGAGCTGGTGCGGGTTTTGCGCACCTACTATCTGGACAGAGAAGGCTGGACGCAGCAGGCCGCAGCCGGCGTTGTCATCACGGGCGGAATGGCCCAGATGCCGGGGTTTGACAAAATGGTGGAGGAGGAGCTGCAGCTCAAGGTGCGCGTTGGACGCCCCCGGATTTACTCCGAGACCGGCGTGAGCCTGAATTCGCCAGGAGACTCCACTGTCATGGGCGTGATCGACGAAGTCATGCGCCGCCGAAGAATTGGCGAACGCAGTAAGAAAAACTCGCGAGGCGGCTCTCCGATCTGGCGCAGCCTGAAGCGGTTCTGGATCGGTGACTTCGCCGACTAGAGTCGGATAGTCTTGCGCGTTCAGACTGCGGCGGGTGTCCCAAGAAGCCAGTTGACTGCCGGAATGATCTGAACGCCGTTCGTATTTTCCGGAATATCCGTCTGATCAAGTGTGATGACAAGGCATGGGTAGCGATCGCGCAGATTCCTGAAGGCTCTCAGTTTGCCCTCAACCGAGCCTGTCGCGGCGACCTGTACGTAGCAGCCTGTGGTTTTGCTGCGGCAGACGAAGTCGATCTCCCCGGCAGAGGTCTTTCCCGAGTACACGTTCTCATAGCGCCTCTTCAACTCCAGAAAAACGATGTTTTCAAGGAGCTGCGCGGCTGATGGGGAGATCATCGCCGTCACGCGCGAGCACATGGCCGGATCGGTGAGGTAGTACTTCGACACGCCGGGCATCACGCGATCGCCCCTAATGTCGTAGCGCTCGGCTGCAACGAACATGCCGCAGTCGGTGAGCGCCTGCAGATATCGCCCGGCCGTGATGTCCGAGATGTCGGTGTGATCCGCGGCCGAGGAAAGAATCTTGGCAATGCTGCGGGCCGAAACCGATTCTCCGGACGTCAGTCCAAGGTAGGCGACGACGCGGCGCAGGGATAGCGGATTCTTCAGTCGGAATTTGACGCCCACCTCCCGGTACATCAAGGATTCAACCAGCAGTTCGTAGTACGGATCAACGAACGAGGCGTCATCCATGTGCGCAACGAGCGCCGGGAAGGATCCCAGCCTGACATAGCGCGAGAAGTCCTCCCGCGCCGGGAGGCCGTCCTCGGCAACTGCCGCTCTGAATTCGGCAAACGACAGGGGGTGCATTGAGATGAACGTGCACTTGGCGAGCGCGGCCTTGCGCAGGGCGGCCGTGTTTGAAGCGGTAGCATAGACATCGGCATTGGCTAGGCCGGCAAGTTCGGCGAGCAGTGCGGGAAGATCGTCAACCTGCTGAATTTCGTCGATGAAGATGTAGACGCGCTTTCCTGCCGGACGCAGTCGCCGGATTTCTTCAATAAGCGTTTCTGAATTGAGAAAGTCCGCCTGGGTCAGCTTGTCAAGATCAAATTTCAGTATCTGCTCCTCGGTCACCGCCTCGGACAGGAGCGCTTTCTGGAGCTCTATGAGCAGATCCGTCTTCCCGCAGCGGCGAACTCCGGTCACGATCTTGATGGTTCCATCATCCCTGTGAGCATTGAGCTGTGCAAAGTATGTTTTGCGAGAAATGTGTTGAATTGTCATGTTCTGAAGAAAATGATTCTATTCCTGGTTAAATATATAAATTGCGAATTATAGTTTAACGAATGGCACGGGATGGATCCTGATGAAAGGCGGGTCGGGATTCGTGAGGCAGCGACGGTTTTGGTGCGCGGCCGCAGGCAGAGAGGACGGGGAGCGACTCTTGAAACGAAGGCAGGGATGGTGAGGGGCTGCTCGCAGCTCGATAAAATGAAAATAAGTTTTTCTTAATTTGAAGCGGGCTATATGCAGCGGACTTTGGCTCGCGGATTTCTGGAAATAGCAAAGAAAAGCGGATCACGGAAGCGCTCCGTGACCCGCACTCAAAAGAGCTCAAGCGGTCTGCTTCTGGCTTACTTCTTGAGTGGAGGCAGCCACGCCTGTCCCTGCGTGCACATGGCCCAGAGCGGGTCGGGGATGCCGTAGTGGTCGGGCTTAGCGGGATCCAGAGCGGTGATGACGCCCGCTTCGTTGCCTGAGTAGAGCATGGATCCAAGCGAGGGATTCATCATGATCGACTTGCCGACAGCGGCGAATTCGCACACACCGCTCTTGATAGCCTGTTCGAGATCGTCACCGGTGACAAGACCGCCAACACCAACGAGTGCCATGCGAGCGGCGATTCTGTCGTGGATGAGCTTGAGTCGGGAGTCGCCTGCGCCCGTTCCGCGGCGTGCGGCCTGGGAGAAATCCTTCTGCGAGACATGCAGGTACTGCAGCGGCTTGTTGCAGAGGGCATCAACGAGCGCGAGCGTTTCGGTCATGGTGATTCCGTTCTCCTCGGGCTCTTCCGGAGAGAGGCGGTAGCCGATGATGAAATCCGTGCGGTTCAGTTTTTCACGCACCTTGCAGACGGCGTCCACAACGCCCAGGGCAAAGCGCATGCGGTTTTCGAGCGAGCCGCCGTACTGATCCTTGCGGTGGTTGGTGTGTGCCGAATAGAACTGCTGCAGGATGAAGCCGTTGGCGCCGTGAATCTCAACGCCGTCATGGCCGGAGCGGATTGCGTATTCGGTTGCCCGGGCGAACGATTCGATGAGTTCCTCAATTTCCGAGACGGTCATCTCCTTGACGTTTTCCGCCTTGGAGGGGCCGGGAGCAGGGCTGCCGGTGAGAGTGGTCGAGGTCTTGATGCCGCCGTGGTGGATCTGAAGGATTGCCTTGGCGCCGTGGGACTTGACGATCTTGGCGCGTGCCTCAAGGGATGGCAGATCGGCTTCACTGATCGCGCGGGGCTGGCAGGGGAAGGTGAGGCCGTCCTCCTGCACCAGAGTAGCTCCAAGGACATACAGGCCGATGTGTTCGGCGCGCTGGTCAAGGAACTTCGCCTCGGCGTCATTGATCGTGCCGTCGGTGTTGGAGCTAAAGAGCGTGAGGGGGGCGACCGCAATGCGGCTCTCCACCGGCACGCCGTTGTTAAGAACATAGGTGTCGAAAAGATTCTTTCTCATTCTTAGACTCTGTAATGTCAAGTAGATTGATTGATCGAGGCGGGATTATAAGTAGGTTAAGGTGTTTTACCTAGGTGTTCGAGGGGGGTGCGGAAGGAAAAACTTGCAACAAAGCGTTTCTGGCGGACTAGGAGCATCGGGACCGAGACATGGCACAACGGCCCGGGACCCGCGTTGCAATACATCGCGCTTGAAGCGGGGCCGCTACTGGGCGTCCGTGCAGGCAGGGCGCGATCATTGCTAGCCTGGCCAGGACGGGAATCAGAGAAGAGGAAAGGCGATAGGCAGGAAGCAGAGGTGTGAGGCAAACAGTCAGGAGGCTACCCGCCAATCGCCTCGCCTGCCTCTTCAGCAGCGTGGTGTTCGACTGCGCAACGGCCGTCTTGCTCGGCGGCGACCTTGTCTTTGGCGTTGGCCGCATGGTGAACAGATCAGAGAGTCTCTCTACAATTTAGGGAACTTTTGCGTAGAGTGCTTTCAAATTAGTTCCCTAAATTCTTTTCAGATGGACGACCAACACGATCAAATTTATAAACGGCTGCAACAGAGGGCAGACCTCTAGGCACGACTCAGCCTGATCCCCTACGAGGGTACCCCAGAGGTGAAAGAGATCAGTGGCAAAAGGTACCTCTATACCCGCAAGCGCGTAGGAAGCCGGCTCAGTTCCACCTACGTCGGCGAATACTCAGAAGATCTTCATCAGCTGCTTCTGAAGAATTCCCGAGAAGCAAGGGCTCTCCGAAAAGCAATCCGTGCGCTAGACAGAGAACTGGCAAAACTCGGGTACGCCGATGCCCAACTCTCTGCAAGGGTTCAAGTAAAGAACCCGCGACTGAAGTCGC
>DNLN01000087.1 GCA_003488465.1 Sutterella sp.
CGGCTGAGCGCAATCGCCAGCATCGTGGCGCCGAGCATGATGAGCGCCAGTCCCACCACGAAGTTTTCCCAGGGCAGCGTCCCCAGCATCATGCCGACGCTGCCAAAGAGCGTATGCACGAAGTTGATCATCGAGGACGCGGTGCCGGTATTCTCCCTGGCTTCGTTGAGCAGAATGTCCATGCTGAACGGCCGGATCACCGACTCGATGACCGTGAAAGGCAAAAAGCTCAACAGGAAGCAGAACGCGCCGAGCGGCCCGGCGAACATCACGAGCAGCCCGCTTGCAAGCGCAACGGCAAGACTCCAGAAAAGAATCCTGCTGTTGCTCATCGTCTGCTTCATCCTGAGGTAGCAGGCCGGGCCGATCACGGCCGCGAAGGAATTGGCGGCGAAAAAGTAGCTGTACTGCTGGGCCGAGAGATGAAACGTCTCGATGTAGACGAAGGAGGAAACACTCAGGTAGGCCATGTACGGAGCGGCCAGAAGCGAGAACATCACGAGCGCCAGCATGAAGCGCTTCTGCTTGCCCTGCTCCCAAAGCAGCATCAGGGAACCCGCGACGCGCCCCTGAAAGCGACTTTCCCGCGCGAGCGTCTCGGTAAAAAGAAGCGACAGGACAAGGTTTACGATTCCGAGCGCCGTGAGCAGATAGAAGGCGCCGCGCCAGGAAGTGAACTGCAGCAGCAGTCCGCCGATGATGGGGGCCGCCATCGGGGCGATCACCGCGAGCGCCTGCGTGATCGCAAGAATCCGTGTCATCACGCGGCCATAGAAGCAGTCCTTGATGAGCGCCGTCGCGACCGTGATGACCGCTCCGGAACCCACGGCCTGAAAAAAGCGCCCGGCGATCAGCGTGTAGATGTCGCCTGAGAGCGCGCAAACGAGCGAGGCAGCGGAAAAGAGCGCCGCTCCGAACACAAGAATCGGCTTTCTGCCGTACTTGTCGCTGAGCGGCCCGAACAGCACGATGCTCACGGCAAACACGAAGAAAAACACCGTGAGCGTCAGGCTGACGAGCGACTGGCTCACCGAAAAATAGCCGCCCATCTCCGGGAGCGCCGGCAGGTACAGGTCGGTCGAGAGCGGGATGAACATGTTCATGAACGTAATGAACGCCACCATCGCCGGCATCGACAGATACTTTTGCTGCACCATTGCTCTCTTCCTTTGTTTCTCTTTTCCTGCGCCGGCATGCCCGTCAAGAAGGTGAAAAACAAAAAGCCGGACAAAGTCGAAGCCTCCCCGCTCCTGCCTTATCCAGCTCAACGTCTCCGATGAACGCAGTGCCGCGCATGCTAACACAGGTCGGCCAGTTTCCTTGCTCTGTCCGGACGCATTTCTTCGCCGAAAGTTTCCCCGTTCGCTATGATCGCCCAAGGCATCATTTTTCCGCAGCAGGAGGTCCCGCCTGACATGGCTGACACGAACACGGTTCTCTGGTACGACAGAAACGCCGATTCCTGCGACCGACTCTATGAGAGCGCGGAGAATATCGAAATCCAGGAGGTGCTCCGCCGCTGGATCCAGCCCGGAATGCACGTGCTGGAACTTGGCTGCGGCTCGGGCCGCGACGCCCGGTTCATGGCCGGCCTCGGCGCCGACGTCGTTGCGACCGATGCAAGCAGCGGGATGCTCGCAAAGGCCAGGGCTCACGGAGGCCGCGTCGCCTTCAAGCGCCTTGCGATGCCTTGCTCGGCCTCAGAGCTGCAAGGCCTGGGGCTGATCGCCGGGGACGGATCGGCCGGATCCTTCGATGCCGTCGTCAGCATTGCGATGATCATGCATCTGACCGACTCCGAGCTCTTCTCCACGGCAAAGGCGATTGACCGCCTCGCCACCGAGCGCGGCATTGTCATCCTCAGCTTCTGCTCGAACCATCCTGCCGACAGCAATCGGCTGTACGAGCCGAGAACGGCTCAGAGCGTGCGGCTTCTGATGGAGGATTTCGGCTTCGCGTGCGTGGAAAACACGGACACCTCCGACAGTCTCGGCCGCGGCATCCTCTGGCACACGCTGGTGCTTGTGCGCAACGCCGCTCCGAGAAACGCAAGAAAGCACCTGCAGTCGGTCATTTACGAGGACCAGAAGACCGCCACCTACAAGCTTGCGCTTCTGAGGGCGCTCTGCGACATCTCGCAAAGCGCCTCGGGACACCTGCGCTTCGAAGATGAGGAGCGCGTCTCGATTCCGCTCGGGCTCGTCATCGAGAAATGGATCGAGTACTACTGGCCGCTGCTGTCGCTGCCGCAGATCCACCAGGGCCGGCGCACGGGCTTTGATGCCGAGTTGCGAAAACTCGTCGCGCTCTTTGGCGAAAGCAACTATGCAGAATTCCGCAAGGGGCTGGAATCGAACACGCTTGGGACTGATGCGCTCGGCGCATTCAGGTCGCTCGCAGGCTCCATGCGCACGACGCTGGTCAAAGGCCCGATCCAGTACAGCGGCGGAGCAAGCAAAAAGAAGACATTCGCCTACGAAAACAAAAGAATTGCCCTCTGCGGCAAAAGCGATCCCCTGTCCGAGCTGACAAACAGAAACGGCCGCCTGATTTTTTCAGGCGATCTCTGGAGCGAGCTGCGCGACTGCGGCCGTTGGCTCTCCGACTCCATCGTGCTGCAGTGGGCCGATCTCATCGCGAGGTTCAGCCAGACCGCCGGAATCGCCGGAAACACCCGGGCCCGGATCATTGCCGCGCTCACCGAAACGGACGAAGCAACGCGCGACACGTCGATTGCCAGAGCCCTCTACGCACAGCGCAGTCCTTTGCACTGCGCCTGGTCCGGCCGCGCGATCAGAAACGGCAGGTTCGATGTCGACCACATCCTTCCGTGGTCCCTCACGCACTGCAACAGCCTGTGGAACCTTGTCCCGGCAGACAAGACCATCAACCAGAACAAATCCGACAAACTGCTCGACAGCGACTTCTTCTATTCGAGGCGCGAGGCCGTCATCGAGGACTGGGGCGTGCTGATCGACCAGGGAAGGAACGCCGAGCTGTTTCTGGCCCAGGCCCGGCACACGCTTGCGCCGGATGGGCTTCCCGCGAGCGGCTGGGAGGGCATGCTCATCGAATGCATCGCCCGGGAGCTTGAGAGCGCCGCCTCAAGGCTTCAGATCGAGCGCTGGAGGCCGTAGAGGCACAAACGGCGTGCGCCGCGCTCGCGGGCACACACCGTTCCGAGGAAGAGATGCCTGAGGCCGGTTACTTGTCGAGGTCGACCAGCGTGTACTTGTCGTTGCCCATGCCGAGCTCCTTCATGTAGGAGAGCTGGCGCAGGCCGTGACGGGTTTCAATGCGTTTGCGCAGCTCGGCGCTCTTTTCGTTCATGCCGTAGACCATGTCGATGCACGCCTGATCCACGGCAAGAATATCCAGGGACGCGAGGATGCCAACATCGGGCGTCACCACGGGAGCGGCGGAAAGTCCGGCGCAGTCGCAGTCGACCGACATCCTGCGCATCACGTTGATGAAGGCAATCTTCTTGCCAAAGTGATCGACCGTCGCCTTGGAGGATTCGCAGATGCGCTCCATGAACGGATCCATGCTGATGCTCCACTGTCCCTGTCCGGGATAGGTATGGATCATCTTCTTGCCGATGCGGCCGTCGGCGCAACCGATGCCGATATTCTTGTTCGAGCCGCCAAAGCCCCCCATCGTGTGACCCTTGAAGTGCGTGAGCACGAGCATGGAGTCGTAGTTGAGAATGTTCATGCCCATGCTCATTTTGTTGAAGTGCTTGCCGCCCTTCACGGGAAGCATGACGGTGCCCTTTTCATCCATGATGTCCACCGGGCAGAACGTCCAGCCGTTCACTTCAAGCGTCTTGCGGTGCTGCTCGGTCGTGTAGCGGTCGCCTTCGTAGTAGGTGTTCGTTTCAACGATCGTGGCTCCGGGAATGTCCTTGATGAGCTCCTTCACCCAGGACGACGGAATGATGTTGGGGCCGTTCTGCTCGCCGGTATGGAGCTTCACGGCGATTCGGCCCGTGAGCTGCTGATTGATCCTGGCATAAATCTTGCGAAGGCCGGCCGGAGAAAGATCGCGGGTGAAATACACGATCGAAGCCGCCCCCTTGCGCTCGGCAACGGGCGTGTTGACGGCGCTGCCCAGGGGATCGATGGCGACTGCTGCGCCCTTGGCGAGCGCACCCGAGGCCTTGATGCCGGCGCCAGCGAGGATGGCACCAGAAACAACGGATCTGCGATTCATGGAAAAAAACTCCTTGCCTATCAAATGACGGAGAAAGTTTAAATAGCAAAGAACGCCTCCGGAGCGTGATGCCCGGAAACTCGGGAATTTTGAGCAAAACCGCGGCAGGAATTGAGAGGAGCCGGCAAACGCTTGGGCCTACTTCGCCTCAAGGTGAACGCGCGTAAGCGAAAGACTGACCGAGAACTGCAGAGCCTGATCGCCGCGGACATCGAGCGTCGCCGTCGGAGTCGGCGTAAAGCCCCCGCTCACAGCCTGGCAGTAGAGCTTGTGGGGGCCGTCCGCCACACTCACCCGCTCGGACTGCCCCTGCGCCAGAATCGCGGCAGGAGAAGAATCCAGCAGGCAGACCACGCGCTGGCCGGCGCCATAGTCATTAGCGTCCCGAGTGATCGTCACCGTTGCGGCGCCCGCCTCGGCGGCAAACGCCATGGCTGCGCCCGCAGCCGCCAATAAAGCAATCCTGCGCATTGATTTTCTCCCCCGCTAGCAGCCGGGAGCCGCCCACTGCGGGCAGCGAATCTCGAATATTCTCCTGTCGTGCAGCCGGATCGCGGTAAGCGCCCCGCCCCACAGACAGCCCGTGTCAATCGCAATGGTATCAGGACGCAGCAGCAGTCCGAGCGTCGACCAATGGCCAAAGCAGATCGTTCTCTTCACCTTTCTCGGATAATCAAACCAGGGGATCAGTCCCTCGGGAGCCTCGCTGATGCCGCCCTTCGCATCAAAGTCAAGCCTGCCGTTCTGATCGACATAGCGCATCCTCGTGAAGCCGTTCAGGATGGCGCGCATTCTGTGCACGCCCTTTGCCTTGGGCTTGAACAGGTCATTGCCGTACATGTCCCTGAGATATTCCTTCCAGTGATCGCTCGACAGTTCAAGGTTCACTTCCCTGGCAAGCTTTTTCGCCATCTTGAGATCCCACTGGGGGGCGATGCCCGCATGCACGAAGACAAAGCCCGGCATCGTGATGAGAAGCGGCAGGCGGCGAAGCCAGTCGATCAGCTCATCCTTGTCGTCGGCAAGAAGAATGTCCGTGAGAGTGTCCTTGCGGTGCACTGCGCCCGCCCCGGCTGCAATCGCAAGCAGATGCAGGTCGTGATTGCCAAGGAGCGCCATCGCGCGCCCCTCCTCGCACATCTCCTTCACGGCGCGCAGCGTTCCCAGGGAATCGGGACCTCGGTTGACGATGTCTCCGACGAAAATCAGTTTTGCCGATTTCGGAATGTACTCAAGCAACTCGTCAAGGCTCTCGCGGCATCCCTGCAGGTCGCCCACGGCATAAACGATGTCGTCTTCGGAAAAAATCGATTTCATAAAAAAGAAAGCACAAAGTGAAAGCGTAATTTATATATTTTAGACAATCAGGCCGGTTATCACAGAACCAGAATTTGCGACCTCCGTATCCTTTTGATTTGCCGAACGTCTTTCGTTATTCTAAAATTGAATATCGAGAGGCGCTCAGCCTCTTTTCGTGACCATGCAATGACTTCAAGGAGGAACACCCATGAAAATTTCCGCCCGCAACTGCATCAAGGGGACAATCGTGGCCATCAAGGAAGGCCCCGTGTCGACCGAAGTGACGATTGAAACCGCTGCCAAGGAGCGCATTGTGAGTTCCATCACGTCGACTTCTGCGAAAAACCTCGGGCTCAAGGTTGGCAGCGAGGCCTACGCAGTCATCAAGGCTTCCAACGTGATGATCGCCGTCGACTGACCGTTGAAAACCCGCTCAAACAGTCCCGCTTCCGAAACCGATCCCGCGAAGCGGGAATTTTTTTCCCCGAGAGTGACTCGTCCTTTTCCGAGGACAAAGGTTTGCACTGAGACTGCACCACGATGCCGGCAGGCAGGCGTCTTGCAAAATTCGCCGGACAATGGGTGCCGCGCCCGGCGAAACACCCCCTACTCACGTAAAATTAAAGAATTGTCTTGTTTCTTTTCTAGGGAGGCGGCATCCTGAGAGCCCGCGCACCAGCCGGCGTCCGGGAGGCCCGAACATCCAACATGATCAAACCCGTTCGCAAAGTTGTTTTCCCCGTTGCCGGCCTCGGCACCCGCTTTCTGCCGGCCACCA
>DNLN01000039.1 GCA_003488465.1 Sutterella sp.
CCCGCGCCTTTGAGCGCACTCAGGCCGAGGAGCGCTATGAGAAGGCTCTTGAAGAGGGCGACAGCCCGATGATGCTCGAAGTCAACGAATACGAGGGGCTCTGCACGGCGAACCTCGGCAACCTGATGCCGGGCGAAGAGCTGGTTCTTGAGATTTCGCTTGCCTGGATGGCGGACTGGGACAACGGCACCGTGCGCATTGCGATCCCCACCGTGATCGCCGATCGGTACGACCCGGACGGCTCCCAGGGCGGGCTCCTTCCCCATCAGCGTGTCGAGAGCAGTTTTCTTGCCGAATACCCATGCAGCGCCCGCTTCGACCTCTCGGGCATTCTTGCCTTCGGCTCTGTGAGCTGCCCCGGCCGCACCGTCAGGGTGACTCACCAGCCTGGGCGCACGATCGTTGACGTTCCCTGCGGCTATGCCGACCGGGATCTCGCGCTTGTCGTGAGCGAAGTGCGGCAGACGCCGCCAAGCCTTTTCGCCCGAGACGGCGGCGAGTGGATCATCTGCCCGTCGTTCACGCCGCAGCCCGATCCGCAGCCAGAGCCCGCAGCGCTCGGACTCAAGGTGCTCGTTGACTGCTCAGGGTCGATGGAAGGCGCTTCGATCGCTCAGGCGAAAAAGGCGATTGCCGCGCTGCGCACCCTTCTCAACCCCGAAGACACGGTGACGCTCAGCTGCTTTGGCTCGACGGTCGAGCACCGCATCAAGACACCCCGCGCCTGCACGCCGGCCTTTTGGCGCCGCTCATGGCTTGTCGCCGTAGAGCAGATCGAAGCCGACCTTGGCGGCACCGAACTCATGAGCGCACTCGAAGACGTGATCCGCTTGAAGACGAGCGAAGGCCGCAACCGCGACATTCTCCTCATCACCGACGGCGAGGTCTGGCAAGCCGAGGAGCTCGTCAGCAAACTCGGCAAGGCCGGCCACAGGATCTTCGCGCTTGGCGTCGGCCTCTCGCCCGCCGAACAGAACCTGCGGCATCTGGCGCAGGCGACGGGCGGGGACTGCGCGTTCGCGCTCCCCGGCGAGCAGATGAGCGGAATCGTGGCCGCATTCATCGGAAAGATGCGCAGGCAGCCGATCACCGGAGTGCGCGTCGCTCCCCTGCCCGCTTCGCGGCCCGATCTTGCCATCGAGACGGGCGAGAACGCCTTTGCCGGGCAGGCCTACCGCGTGTTCTCGGCTCTGCCGGAAAAGCCCACCGAGACGCCCGTTATCCGGGGCACGCTTGCCGGTCGGGAATTGACCGTGCAGGCAGCCCCCTGGAAGGAAGCGACCGGCCCCGAGCTTGCCGCCCTTGCGGCCTGGAACCGCTACCAGAGTGAAGACGACGAGCAGACCCGGGTCGAGCTCGCTTGCCGCTACAGCCTGCTCACCGACCGCACGAACCTCATCCTCGTCAAGGAGCGAGCCGAGGGAGAAAAGGCGCAGCAGGCTCCCGAGTTCGAGCGAATCGCCCAGATGACGCCGATGAATCTTGTGCGGATGAGCTCGGACATGGTTTGCGAGGATGTGTGCTGCGGCGCTCCGTGCATGAACGCCATGCGAATGGATGCTCCGCTCGCCTGCGAGATCGAGCCTTCGAGCGAAGAGACGCCTCTTCGCATTCTCTCGAAGATCGCTGCCGCCGCAGTGTTCTGCCGACAGCTCGCCGATCTGGGCGCAAAACTCGACACGAGCCTCTCGCAGCCCGAGCAGGAAGTTCTTTGGAGGATTCTTGGCGAATTCCCGGAGCTTGATACCGACGAAAAGCGCCTTGCCTGCCTGATCCTTCTCATCCCGCGGCTTGAGCTTGACAACGACGAACTTCGCGACAAAGCCCTGAAGGCGCTCCGTGGAATCGATTCGCTTGAGTCTGGCGATCTCATCGCGGCGCTTTCTTCAGTGATTGTCTGATCGCTCGCCTCACCATAGCCAACATCCCGGAACTCAAAGCGGGCTCCGGGATGCCCTCTTCAGGCCGCTCTCAGTCCGCCTTGTCCGTATACCGGCATTCGGGATAGTTCGAGCAGCCAAGGAACGTTCCGTACCGGCCCTGCCGAAGCCTGAGCGCTCCGCCGCAGCGCGGACAAAGTCCCTCCCCGCGGCGTTGCGCGGCAATGCGCTGCCGCTCCCTTGCATACCGCACGTGTTCGCGCTCGGCCTCTTTTCCCTGGACTCGAGCGCGCCGCAGCAGACTGCAGAGCTCGCTCACCTCCTGGTCCGCAAGGCGCGGCTCGGTGTAGGAAAGCATCCTTGCAACGAGCTTTTCAGCGAGCTCCATGTAGTCAAGCGCGACGACGGGAACCTCAACATCGGCAGACCCCGCGAAGACGACGAGCGGTACAAAGAGCGTCCTGTCGGTGAGTTTCAATGCCCGCATGAGCGCCCTCACGTGGCCCTCGTTCTGCAGGACGGGATTTCTGAGCGGATAGCTCTTCGCGCCGAAGTGCTGCTGCCAGGTTTCGCTCTCAAGCCCCCCTGTGAGCCGGCCCTTGAAGTTCTTCGTTTCGATGACGAAGATCCCGTAGGCGCAGATGACGACATGGTCGATCTGGGCCGAGCCCCGGGCCGTCGGCAGGAGCACGTTGTGGAAGGCCTTGTAGACGCTTGAGTCAAGGTCGGAGAGTTTTTTCGCAACGCGCTTTTCTCCCTGCCGACCGGCCTTCTCGGCGTTCGGCAGACGCCAGAAAATCGCAAGAAGAACGATCAGAAGAAAGCCGCACGCGGCAGCGATGGTTCCACCGGTCATTTGACATAGGCTCTGTTAGACAATCTTGCCAAACGGTCAATCAACCGTTTGGGTGAACAGAGCCTTCTCCAAAAGCGCCAAGAAGCGCAGCAGCGGCGCTCC
>DNLN01000095.1 GCA_003488465.1 Sutterella sp.
AATTGGATAGGTTTTTCAGTACGGATCTTGCAACTGGCGTTTTGTCGGATGCTACAAAGCGCAAAAGGCGCTCAGAGCATGATGCCCAGAATCTTTCTGGCTGCGACCTCATCGTCGGCGATGGCGGCCTTGAGTTCGTCAATTCCGGAAAAACGCTTTTCATCCCGGATCTTGGCCACGAACTCGACGCGCACGAGCTTGCCGTAGGCGTCACCCTTCCAGTCAAAGACGCTGGTTTCAAGACACCAGGTCTTGCCGCCCACCGTGGGCTTCGTGCCGAGGCTCGCCATGCCGGCAAAAGCGACCTGCATCGGTGCGACGCCTGTCACACGCACGGCATAGACGCCGTGCAGCGCGAACTGCGCCTTTGAGCCCGGGGGCAGAAGCTTCTGGTTGAGGGTCGGATAACCGATCGTGCGCCCGAGCGCCTGCCCGTGCGTGACGCGGCCCGTGATGCAGTACCTGCTGCCCAGCATTCGCGAGGCTTCGAGCAGATCGCCGAGCTCAAGCGCAGCCCGGATGCGGGAACTTGAGATCCTTGCCTTGCCGGAAAAGAGAAGCGGAGTGGGGTGCACGAAAAATCCGTAGTGACGCCCGAGTTCGGAGAGCGTGTCGAACGTGCCCGCGCGGTTCGCTCCGAAGCGGAAGTTTTCCCCGACCGTGAGCCAGCGGCAGGCAAGCCCGTCGGCAAGAATGCACTTGGCGAACTCCGCGGGGGTAAGGGACGCGAACTTTTCATTGAAGGGCAGCACATAGACGCGCTCAATGCCGCAGGCAAGGATTCTCTCGATCTTGTCCCGGAGCGTGCCGATGCGCTTGAGCGGCTCCAGTCCGAACACCTCCCGGGGATGGGGTTCGAACGTGAGCACGGCCGGAATCAGGCCGAGGGCGCCGGCCGCCCGCACGACTTCCTTCAGAAGCGCCTGATGCCCGAGATGCACGCCGTCAAAGTTGCCGATCGCCAGGGCACAGTCGATGCGCCTAGCCGAATCGGGCAATCCTCGGAAAACATGTTTTGGGGGCAGAAACTGCATCATGGCCGGGCCGAAAAGGAAAGGTTTGGACAACAGCGGGCAATTATAGGGCTCGATCGAGCTTGCGCCTTTGCCGCGACCCCGTTCCCTGAGAGGAGCGCATCGGCCTGGCTAGCGGTGCGTTTTGTTTGAGGGCTCAGGGCCGTTTGGCCAGGGAAGACTCTCTTCCGAGAGCCCCGTTTCGAGCGCAAGGAGTTTTCGTTTGGCGCTGTATCCGCCGCCGTAGCCCGTGAGAGAGCCGTCGGCTCCGATCACGCGGTGGCATGGGATGATGATCGAGAAGGGATTTGCGCCGACCGCATTTGCCACTGCCCGGGTAGCGCTCGGCTTGCCGAGCCTTCTTGCAAGCGTGCCGTATGTCACGAGCTGCCCGTAGGGAATGTCCGAGAGCGCTTTCCAAAGCGCCACCTGGAAGTCGGATCCGACAAGGCGAACGCGTATGTCAAAGGTCCTGCGCCGGCCCGCAAAATATTCTCCGAGTTCCTCGAGTGCGCGGTTGATGATGGGGGAGTCGCCGGGCGCAAATTCAGCCTTGAGAAGACGGGCGGTGCGCCGCAGACCGGCCTGCCTGTGCCAGCCGTTCACCCAGTCGCACATGACAAGCTCTTCGCCCAGCGAGGCGAGTTCCAACTCGCCGCACGGCGAGCTCCAGCGTTTCGTGATGATCCGTGCTTTGCTCTGCGTCGCTGTCATGTCATCCTCGTTCTGTGTTTGTCTGTTGTCAGTCTAACTTGTACAGCCCGCGGGCAGCCGTCCCTCAGATCTCAACCGTGTGGGGCGCGACTTGTGCATCGTGCGTTGCAATGCTTTCCATTCAGATCCGGGGACGCCGAGGCGGGAGGCGGCTGAATCGGGGCTGCACCGCGTACAATGGAAATCCGGTATTCCGATTTTCCAGCGGAAACTGAAGGCCATGGCAGGCGCTCAAGTCATGAAAAAGTTCATTGCAGTCATCATCGCTGCCGCAGTGCTTGGCGGCGGGTATTTCTGGTATACCCAGCAGGCGGCGCACGGCGCCTCGGACGAGTTGCGCTTTTACGGAAATGTCGACATCCGGCAGGTGTCGCTTGCCTTTGAGATTGCCGGCCGCATCAGGAGCGTGAGTGCGGACGAGGGCAGAGTCGTCAAGCGCGGTGAAGTGCTGGCCGAACTCGATGCGACGACGCTTTTGATTCAGGCCGATATGGCCAGGGCGCGCCTTGGGCAGGCCTCGCAGACGCTCAAGAAGTTGCGCAATGGTTCTCGCCCAGAGGAGATCGAGCAGGCAAAGGGCCAGTATGAGGCGGCCAGGGCGAGAGCCCGCAAGGCGCTGACGGACTACGCGATTGCCGAAAAACTCTGGAAGAATCCGGCAAACCGCGCGATGAGCACGCAGCAGTACGAGACGGCTAAGAATTCGCTTGCCGCCGCGCAGGCCGATGAAAGGATCGCCGAACAGGCTCTGCGGCTAGCCCGGATCGGACCGCGCGAAGAAGACATCGCGGCCGCCAAGGGGGCGCTTGACGAGGCGCAGGCCAGTGTTCGGCTCATCGAGCATCAGATCAGTCTTTGCAGGCTCGTTGCTCCTCAGGATGGCGTTGTCCGCACGCGGCTTCTCGAGGCGGGCGACATGGTCTCGAGCACCAAGGCGGTGTACACGCTCGCGCTGCTGACGCCCAAATGGGTGCGCATGTACGTGAACGAGCCCAATCTCGGCCGCGTGCGCCCGGGCATGAAGGCGCTCGTTTACACGGACACCGCTCCGGACAGCCCGGTGCAGGGCACCGTGGGCTACATCTCTTCCGTGGCTGAGTTCACGCCTAAGAGCGTTCAGACCGAAGA
>DNLN01000134.1:0-4422 GCA_003488465.1 Sutterella sp.
CGGCATGCGGAAGCTGTGCCTGCAAGGACTCGAGCAGCTTGTCAAACTCATCAGCCGGCACGTCGGCCGTGACGACGACAAACTCGTCTCCCCCGTATCGGTAGCAGTGCTCGTCCCCGAAAATGCGCACGAGCAGTTCAGCAATCTGCCGGAGCAGCCGATCGCCCACCAGATGACCGTGCGTGTCATTGATGTGCTTGAATTTGTTCAGGTCAAGCATCGCGACCGTGACTAACCGGCCCGCATACGAATCCTCGGCTTCGTAAAGCGCCATCCTGTTGAGGATTCCCGTGAGCGCATCGGTGCGCGACATGCGCTGCAGCCGCCTGTTCTCGTTATGCAGTTCGGCGGTGAGCTCGGCGACCTTGGCGAAGGCGTCGATCTCGGACTTCTTGAGCATGCAGACGAACAGCATGTCGACGGTGATTCCGAACAGGGACACAAGCACCTTGCTCATGCCCACGTCCGTGAACTGCGTGAAACTGTGCTCGACTGAAAAGAAAAAGAGCGTGTAGCCGAACATGATGCCGGCGGCGACCAGTCCCCCGCCGAATCCGAAGAGCGCGGAACACGCCACAAGCCCTGCGATGAGGATCATGTTCGGATTGGGAATGTTCAGACAATAAACAAGCAGGATCAATGCGACCATCAATCCCGCTGAGAACAAGACTCGTTTGAACAAACTGAACTGCAACTGCAAAAGTGCCGGCATCTGCGTCTATCGATCGGGCGCTCTTTGCCAGGAGGCCCGCCCCCTTACTGATTCAACCTACTGACTACTGAAATTCCGAAAAGAATTCGGAATAGTGGCTTGGATTTTATACCTTGGGGCAGATGTGCCGGCTATCCGGCTCCTTTCCCGATGAGCTCGCGCGGGGTTCCTCCCGCGCAGAGCGGCGAGCTTGGCGTTCGTGTCAAGCACCGCGCCGGAACATTCGGCGAAAAATTCATATCGATCTTTCTGTTTTAGCATTATCGGCAGATACTGTAGACGGCAGACATCCCCGTGGCTCATGCTGATCTGAAAGAGTTTTTTGACGGTCTGTCAGGTACTGCCCGCACCGGGATGCCGCACAACCGAGACAAGGGCTGCAGGCCCCTCAAGCACCAAAACGCAAGAAGGCCGGCTCGCCCCCTGTAGAGGGGCTGCCAGCCTCGTGCTCGTACCGTGCCCTGCGGGCCGGCCGCTCGATCAGGACATGAGGTACAGGGCCACCAGGCACACGAACATGGCCGGAGCCGTACGGCGGACAACGTCCATGGGACTGACGCCCGCGATGCCTGCACACAGGATGAGGCCGCCGCAAAGCGGTGAAGCCTGCCGCCCGAAGGAGCCTGCCAGCGCGGCAAGCACGCCCAGGGACGGAATCGAGAGTCCGAACTCGGCGGCGTGCGGCGTCACGGCCTCATTGAAGGCAAAGGCGGCGGCATCTCCCGAGCCCGTGAGCAGTCCGAGCAGGAACGGACCGACCGAGCCGCCGAGCTTAGCCACCTCCTGCGCGTGCTTGAGGTAGTCGACAAGCAGATCAACCAGCCCGCAGGCGCGCAGACCTGCAGCAAAGACACCCGCCGCGATGATGATGCCCATGATCTTGGCGTAGCCGCTTCCCATGCCGTCGAAGAACTTGCGGGAGATTTCCGCAGGATTGGCGCGGGAGACCGCAAGCGCATAGATCGTGCCCAGAATCATGGCCGAGCCTACGGACAGACGCAGATGCTTGAACCAGATCGAGGCGACGACGAGGATGATGACGGGAAGCATCGGGGCGAGCGCCTTGAGCAGGCTCGGGTGTTCGGGCAGCGGCGTGTTCGATCCCGGACCGGCCAGCGCAAGATTGGCCTCGATCTGCTCGGCGCTCGGATTGCGTACAAAGTCCTTGTAGACAAGGCAGGTCACAAAGATCACGGCGACGCCCAGGACGCCGAGCGTCACCGTGCGCGGCGCGTGAAATGCGAGCAGCTCCATGACGTCCATGCCGGACATCTTGGCCACGAACGCATTGTGCGAAATGCCCGGATTGAGAAACGCCGTTGCGGGGATGCCGCCCACGACGATCGCCGCGGCCGCCGCAGGCTTGAAGCCCGCGCGCACCATGAGCGGAATGAGCGTCGGGGCGACGGCCGCGCAGCAGCCTGCGGTCGAGGGAAGCGCCACCGCAACGAGTCCGGTAACGAGCCCGCACGCAAGCAGCAGAAAGGCGCCGATCCGCTTGAGCGGCCGGGTGAGCAGCGCCACCAGGTGCACGTCGCACTCCGTGAGCTTGACAACTGCGGCAAAGCCCATGGCCGAGCAGATGGCGATGATGAGGTTCGGATTGGTCATCGACTTGTCAAACTGCTGAAAGGCCATCATGGGCTTCATGGCGATGCAGGCCATGAGCAGTCCGGCCGCAATGAGCGTGAGGCGCGTCTCCCAGCGCCGGATGAGTCCGTAGATGACACCGATGACAATGGCTGCCGCCGCCAGGATGGTTGCTGTCTGCATACATCTGTCTCCTGTCAAAATGTTCCTGTGGTGGATGGAAAACCGCCTAGCGCTTGCAGCCGCAGAGGCTGCTTGCGATGGCGGCGAAGGTTTGTAGGCCGGGCCTCAGGTTGACCTCGTCCTGCACGTCGAAATCGGGACGGTGGTGCCCGTGATGCTCGCAGCCGATGAGGAAGTACCCGGCATGCCCGCCGTGCTCCATCACCCGCTTGGTGAGAATCGTGCAGTCCTCGCTGCCCACGCAGACCGCGTCGGAAACCTCGATGCCCGGCACGGTGCGGGCGGCGCTGCGGATGACCTCGAGCGCCTGCTGATCGGTATGCAGATTGCAGGCCTCGCCGGTCTTGGTGATGGTGTAGTCAACCTCCTGGGCGAGTGCGCAGCCGTGGATCACGGCCCGGGCGCGCTCCATCATGTAGTTGTTGGCCTCGTCGCTCGCGCCGCGCACTTCGCACTCCATGTGCGCGTGTACCGGCGTGATGTTGCGCCCCTCGCCCGCATCAAGGCGTCCCACGCTGATGCGGGTGTCGCCCTGGCTCGTGCGCGGGATGGCCGTGAGCATGATGGCGGCATTGGCGGCGGCAATGAGCGCGCTGCGCCCTTTTTCCGGATTGCCGCCCGCATGGGACGGAGTGCCGGTGAAGTCCACGTTGAACTTGGTCGTGGCGAGGAACCCGCCCGTCACGGGCCGGATCTGTCCGGTGTGCGCGCATGTGCCCATATGGGCCGCAAAGAGCCAGTCGGCATCGTCGACAATGCCCGAGGCCGCCATCGCGGCCGCCCCGCGCGTCCCCTCCTCGGCCGGCTGGAACAGCAGCTTGATCGTGCCGCAGAGCTCTTCGCGGTGATCCATGAGCCAGCGCGCCAGCGAAAGCCCCAGAGCGGTGTGCGCATCGTGTCCGCAGGCATGCATCCGAAGGGCGATCTCCGAGGCAAACCCCTGGACGGCGGGCAGATGTCCGCTCGCCGGATCGGTGAGTTCCTGAACCGGCAGCGCGTCCATGTCATGGCGAAAGACGACGACCGGACCGGGCCGCCCCGTCTCAAGGATGCCCACGCACCCGCTGTAGCCCTGCATCCGATCAAGCTCAGACTCGCCGACCCCGTGCGTCCTTGCCCGGGCGAGCGCCTGCTCAACCTCATCCGGATCCCTGCCCAGAACGGCCCGAGGATCGATGACGCTCGTGCCGCAGAGCACCTTAAAGCCGAGCTCCTCAAGCCGCCTCATCACGAGCGCGGTTGTTTCAAATTCCGTCCAGCCCACTTCGGGTCTGCGGTGCAGCGTGCGTCGTGTCCGGATCATTTCCGGAACATAGGCTTCAAGCGACTCAGTCATGGCTCTTTTCTCCTTGCGATTGGCTTAACCTGAGAGCCGGAAACTGTCCGGCTTCCGGCTCGGGAAATGTACGCGCGGGAGTGCTCGGACCCGGCGGCAAGTTTGCTAGCATTTAGCAAAGTAACGAAGGGAATTGCCGCCAATGTCCGACACGCTGAAAACAATTGCCTGCGTCTCGCGCACCACGCTGTGCGAGCAGATCAAGGAACTGATCCTTACGCAGCTCAAGAAGGGGGAGCTGCGCCCTGGCGACAAGCTGCCCGCGGGCGAAGAGCTCGCCAGAAGCCTCGGCGTCTCCACCGGCACGGTGCGGCGCGCCATGGAGGAACTCGTGAGCGAGAAGATCCTGGTTCGGCGCCAGGGATCGGGCACGTTCGTGAGCAGTTACCGGCAGGCAGGCTACTGGAACCGGTTTCAGAACTTTCAAAAGTCCGACGGCCGACTCATCGTCTGGCGCTCCAAAACAATCGAGGCGGGCCGCATTCCCGCACCAGCCGCCGTCGCACATGCCTTCGGCATCGCCCCGGGCTCGGGCGTCATTCGCGCCCTGCGGCACATGTTCGACTCCGAGAGCGGCTCGCTGGTCGGCGTGGACCAGCTC
>DNLN01000134.1:4468-4710 GCA_003488465.1 Sutterella sp.
GACCAGCTCTATCTGCATCCCGGGCACTTTCCGGACAATGCGGCCGACAGACTGCTTGAGCCGCTGCCGCATGGCGAGTCGCTCTATCAGTTCTACGAACGCGCATTCGGCGTGGCGGTCGTTGCCGCCGGCAACGTGCTGAGCGCGTTTGTCTGCAGCCGGCAGCTCGATGAAGCGCTGGGCAAGCCCGGGCTCGAAGGCAAGGTCCTCTTTCAGATCGTACGAATCGGCCGCACCTACGG
>DNLN01000134.1:4804-5122 GCA_003488465.1 Sutterella sp.
CGAATCGGCTTTGACTAGCTGCAAAGGGGCTGCCCGGAAAAATCACGGCCGCCTGCGGGCGGAACGGTTCTCTCTTTGACCGCTGCCGATTTCCACGGGAGCTGAAATGATCAAATGTGCAATTGCACAAGCAAAGCGAGCAAGGCGGCAAAATCGCACTTTGCTCGGCTGCTCTCCCCCGCCCGGCGGGCCGGGCCGCTATCTGGCCCTCGCATCCTGCAGGGGCGTCGCGCCGAAAAATTCCCGGTAATCGCGGATGAACTGCCCGGCACTGCTGTAGCCGACGGCAAATGCGGCCTGCGAGACGCCGATCTTTTC
>DNLN01000047.1 GCA_003488465.1 Sutterella sp.
GCTGCAACGTGCCCGCCATCATGGCGACCCGCACGATGGACCGCGCCGCTGACCGCATCATCACGATCATGATGGCTCCGTTCATGAGCTGCGGAGCCCGCCTGCCCGTGTACGTGCTCTTTGCCACGGCCTTCTGGCCCACCAACGGCCAGAACCTGGTGTTCGGCCTGTACATCATCGGCATCATCGCGGCCATCATCACGGGATTCCTTGTGAAGAACATCGCGCTGCCCGGTGAAGTGTCCGCCTTCGTGATGGAGATCCCGCCGTACCACATCCCGACCCTCAAGGGCGTGATGCTGCGCACCTGGGACCGCCTGAAGGGCTTCGTCATCCGCGCCGGCAAGGTGATCGTCATGATCGTTGCGTGCCTGGCGTTCCTGAACTCCTGGGGCGTTGACGGTTCCTTCGGCAACGAGGACTCCGACAACTCCGTGCTCTCCGAGATCGGCAAGACGATCGTCCCGGTCTTCAAGCCGATGGGCATCTCCGAAGAGAACTGGCCCGCCGCCGTGGGCGTCTTCACCGGCATCCTTGCCAAGGAAGCCGTGGTCGGTACGATGAACTCGCTCTACGACACAATGGCTCGCGAAGCCAACGAGAAGGCCAAAACCGATGCCAAGGAAGAGGGCAAGGCTGAAGAAGCCGCCGCCGAGGAAGAAGAGGAGGAGGGCTTCAGCTTCATGGGCACCCTCGCCGAAGCTTCCCAGAGCGTTGTTGACAACCTCTCTGATCTGGCCGGCGCCTTCCTTGACCCGCTGGGCATCAAGGTTGACGACCTCTCCGATACGGCCGCTGCCGCTGAGGAGCAGGAAGTGACGGTTGACACCGTGAAGATCATGCAGTCGCTCTTCGGTTCGTCCTTTGCCGCCTTCTGCTACCTGCTGATGGTTCTGCTCTATGTGCCTTGCGGTGCGGCCGTCGCCACGGTGTACCGTGAAGCCGGCGCCGCCTGGACGGTGTTCCTCGCGGCCTGGACGCTCGCCGTCGGCTACAGCGCCGCGACCGTGACCTATCGTCTGGGCACGTTTGCCGAGGCTCCGATGCAGTCGGTCATCTACATCCTCGCCTGCGCCGTGATCATCGGCGGCATGCTGATCTGGATGCGCACCTTTGCCAAGAACAACCGCGGCAAGGGCCCGAAGGTCATCCCGATCACCCAGGTGGGTGCCAAGGCCTAATCGAGACGCTCTCGGCAATCTAGGAAAAGCGTGAGAGTCGGGCGGACGCCGGGGGGTGATTCCCAAGGCGTCCGCCTTTTGCATTTGGGAGAAGGAAAAGATGGTATCTCTGTCAGAACTCAAGGACTACATCCGGCAGGGGGGCGCTGCGACCGAGTCCGCGCTCTCGGCGCAGTTTGAGACGCCGCAGCCGATGATCGCCGCGATGTGCGAGCGGCTTGCGCAAAAGGGACTGATTGCCGCCTACCGAGTCGGACACGACTGCGGCTGCTCGGGCTCGTGCGAGTGCGCTTCGAAGGACAAGCCCGCTCGCGCCTGGCGCTGGTGCGGGCCGCTGTCCGGCGGCTCGGTCAGGAAATGACCTTCAGGCCGATCACGCCGCAAAGGATCATCAGCACGAAGAGCATTCTGAGGGCGCTAGCCGATTCTCCGAAGAGGATAATGCCGAGAAGCACGGTGCCGATGCCGCCGATTCCGGTCCAGACGATGTAGGCCGTTCCGATCGGGATGTGCAGCTGCGCTAGGTACAGGAACAGTCCCGAGAGCAGCATCGAGACGCCGGCGAATGCAAGCCAGAGAAGGCTATGTCCGGCCCCGGCGCCGGCAAGCTTGAATCCAAGCGGCCAGCCGATCTCAAAGGCGGCCGCAATCACAAGATAGAACCAGCTCATAACCATGCGGAACAGTGGGACGCAAAGCGCCGCTCAGTATAGCCGCGCAGGGGAAAACACGAAAGATTGCGTAATCCTTTCTGCCATAGGTGCGACACCCTAATGTTATTGCGAAACCAATATACAAAATTGACGCCAGGGTTTTAGTATGAGCAGATCTGGCATCATATGTCGGTTTTGGGTACGGAACTGGAGCCGCGGGGAGGACTGAAAGGCCGCCTCGTTTGGTTTTCGGCAGTTCGGGATATGCTCGCAGCACAACAAAGTCTTTTGAAACGTCTGGACACTGCATACCGCGTCCACTATGACCCGGTCGAGATCCGGCAGGGGTCCGGGGCGCTGGTTGCGCAGTACGACTATCGCCGCACCGATCAGGCTTACATTCTCACAAAGAAGGCCACGATCTGGAGTGCAGAGACAAACGAGCATGTCTTTGTTTTTTCCGTGAGCGAACTCACCGGGCCGCTCTGGCGGAGCTGCCGCGAGCTGGCGCTGCGATGCGGCCTGGAGCGAATCCATCCGCACAGCGACCATCAGTGCAGCTTTGTGACCGCGGTTGTGATCTGCGATCGAGCCAGCCCCGAGGCGCTTGATGAACTGGCCCGTGCCCGGTACAGAAAGGATTACCGCTTCGGCTTTTACGGCTGGATGGAGTTTCGGGCGGCGGCGGTCAGCCTGCAGGATGCACTGGTGACGGTCAACCGAGCAGGCCGCGAGATGCGCCCGTTTCTAGAACAAAATTTGAATCTAACCTCTAAGGAGAAACAACCATGAGCGCGATATGGATCCTGTTGGGCGGGTGCATCTGCCTTGCCTTGGGATATTTCGTCTATGGCGCATGGCTTGAGAAGGAGTGGGGCGTGGACAATTCCCGCAAGACTCCGGCTCACGAAATGTATGACGGCATCGACTATGTTCCGGCCAAGACGCCGGTTCTGTTCGGCCACCACTTCTCGTCCATCGCGGGCGCCGGTCCCATCAACGGACCGATTCAGGCCGCCGTCTTCGGCTGGCTGCCCTG
>DNLN01000149.1:0-573 GCA_003488465.1 Sutterella sp.
TTCTGGTTCACCATGCCGATAGCCGCCTCGTCGGCGATGATGCCCGCGATGGTCTCGACGGTGGTATCGCCGGGAATCGCGATCATATCCAGGCCCACCGAGCACACGCATGTCATCGCTTCAAGTTTTTCAAGCGTGAGCGCACCGGTCCTTGCCGCGGCTTCAATGGAGCTGTCTTCGCTTACGGGAATGAATGCGCCCGAGAGCCCTCCGACATGGCTTGAAGCAAACACGCCGCCTTTTTTCACGGCATCGTTCAGCATCGCAAGGATTGCCGTGGAACCGGGCGCGCCGATCGAGGAAAGCCCGAGCGTCTGGAAGATTTCTCCGACGGAGTCGCCCACGGCAGGAGTCGGGGCAAGCGACAGGTCCGCAACGCCAAAGGGCAGATTCATGCGCGCAGCCACATCGCGCCCGATGAGCTCGCCCACGCGCGTCACCTTGTAGGCGGTGTGCTTGATCACTTCAGAAACTTCAGAGAGCGTGAGCTTGCGGCGGTTGTTGGCGATAGCGCGCTGAAGCGCCTTGTTGACAACACCAGGGCCGGAGACGCCGACGTCGATCACGACGTCC
>DNLN01000149.1:651-9020 GCA_003488465.1 Sutterella sp.
GCACCGGCCATGAACGGGTTGTCCTCCACGGAGTTGCAGAACACGACGAGCTTGGCGCAGCCGATGCCGTCACGCTCTGCGGTCGCTGCGGCGCAGTCCTTGATGCGCTCGCCCATGAGGCTCACGGCATCCATGTTGATGCCTGTCTTGGTGGATCCGACATTGATCGAAGAGCAGACGCGATCCGTGGTGGCAAGCGCTTCGGGCAGGGCGTCGATGAGGTTTCTCTCACCCGGGGTGATGCCTTTTTCAACGAGTGCGCCAAAGCCGCCGATGAAGTCAACGCCCACTTCCTTTGCCGACTCATCGAGCACCTGGCAGGCGCGAACCATCTGCTCGCGCGTGAAGCTCGCTCCGACCGTGCCGATGGGGCTCACGGAAATGCGCTTGTTGACAACAGGGATGCCGTAGCGGTCGCCCACGGCGTTGCATGTCTCTACGAGCCTTCTGGCGTACTTCTGGATTTTGCTTCTCACCTTGACTTCGAAGACGTCGAAGTCGTGGCTTGCGCAGTCAAAGAGGTTGATGCCAAGGGTGACGGTGCGCACATCGAGATGCTCGCTGCGCAGCATGTTGATGGTGGAGAGTACCTCACGATCTGTCAGCATGACGGAATTCCTTGCTCTAATGAAAGATTACTGGTCGATGGCCACGCGATGCACGGCTTCGAAGATGGCTCTGTGCTGCATGGTGAGGTGCAGCTGCATGCTCTTGGCGCGCTCAAGCAGCACCTTGTGCAGCGAGCGGGTGTCGATTGACACCGGGATGCTGACCTCAAAGACCTGCATCGATTCGTTTCCGCCGAGCGCAAAGGCGCGCAGCGAGTCGATGTTGATGTTCTGGGCGCCGAAGATTCTGGCGAACGTGCCGACAATGTCGTTGCGGTCCTCGCCGTAGACGCTGATCACAAAGGGTTCGGTTTCCTCGCCCTGGCCCGCCTTGGCCTGCTCGTAGTCGCGGGCGACGATTGTGAGAAGCTGCTTCTTTGCGGCCGTTGCCTTCGTGAGTTCATCCTGCAGAGCCTCATTGCTGAGCTCGGAGGGCTTGTTCACGATGTAGATGCCGGCGAACTGGTTCTGCAGGGCGGTCTGCGTCATCTCCTGGATGTTGCAGCCGAGCTTTGTGAATACTTGCGAAACGCATGCGACAACGCCAGGCTGATCCAAGCCAATGACTGCCACAACAACGCGGTTTTCCATAAAAAGCCCCATCTTCAAAGGATTGTTCTGAGTTAGGCGCAGGAGGACCGGCGCAAAACTATTTCATCTTAACAAACGCCGGAGAGCACGACGCCGCGGATTGTCCTGTTTTTTTGATTTTCAAGTGCGTGAGCAATGGGCTCAGGCCTTGATTTTTGCTCCCTCTTTATGCACAATTATCGCCCTCGACATCGTGCGAGATAAAAATTCGGGGGTGTAGCTCAGCTGGGAGAGCGATGCGTTCGCAATGCATAGGTCAGGGGTTCGATCCCCCTCATCTCCACCAGGATTCGCTAGTCCGGGACGGTTTGCCGCTGTCTCGGACTTTTTTTATACGAACGACCAGAGCGCAAGCAGCACGATCTGCCCGGTCAGAATCCTCAGGAACATCGCAAGCGGATATACCGTCGAGTAGGCGATCACCGCCGGGTTCTTGTCAGAGAGCGTGCCCGCATAGGCAAGTGTTGGCGGGTTCGTGGTCGCCCCTGCAAGCATGCCGACGAGCGTGTGGTAGTTCAGATTGAAGAACTTGCGGGCGATGAAACCCGTGAAGAGAACGGGAATGACCGTGATGCAAAAGCCGAGCGCTGCGTAGAGCGGGCCGGGGCCGCCCGTGATCGCCTTCACAAAGCTCGGGCCCGCGGCAAGGCCGACGCTTGCCAGAAAGAGCGCAATGCCGATCTCGCGCAGCATGAGATTGGCCGAAGTCGTCGTGTAGGTCACAAGGTGCAGGTTCGAGCCAAAGCGCCCCAGCAGAATGGCAATGATGAGCGGGCCGCCAGCAAGTCCGAGCTTGACCGGAACAGGCATCCCCGGAATTGCTATCGGCAGGCAGCCGAAGAAAATGCCCGCGCAGATGCCAAAGAAGAGTGCGGCGATATTGGGTTTTTGCAGTTTCTGTGCCTGATCTCCTAGGCGGCCTGCAAGGCGGGCGAGCGCCCGTTCGGGGCCGACGCAATAGACGACGTCACCCAATTGCAGATGCGTGTTCTGGGCGGGGAACAGCGTGATGCCCGCGCGGATGATGCGCGTGATGTTCACGCCGTCGTAATGCGAGAGGTGCAGGTCGCCGATCCGCAGTCCGTTTGCGGACAGTTTTGTCACCTTGACGATGCGCAGCGTGACCGGCGAGTGCTCCGTTGCCAGGTCGGCGTCCGTCGCTTCATGGCCGAAGAAGGCGACGATGGGATCCTTGATCTCCCGGGCGCTCACGATGCGCACGGTGTCTCCGAGATGGAGCTGGGAGTCGGGAACCGGGCTGAAGATCTCCCCGTTGTGCATCACGCGCGAGCAGATGAACTGCCGGCCGATGAAGTCGCGCACCTGGCGGATCGTGCGCCCCTCGATGGCCTCGTTCGTGATTTGTGCGTGAAAGAAGATCGGGGCGGAGTTCTGATCCTTCTGCTGCTGCTCCCAGTGCTTGTCCTCTTCCTTGAGATCAATGCCAAAGAGCATGCGAAGCGCAATCACCGAGCCGATGATGCCGAGAACGCCCAGGGGATAGGCGCAGGCATAGGCGACGGCAATGTCTTCGCCATGGTACTCAAGCATCTCGAGCGCCTCCTGCGTGGCGCCAAGGCCGGGCGTGTTGGTGACAGCGCCAAAGTGCACGCCGAGCATCTGCGCAAGCGGAATGTCGCCGAACAGTACCCAGAGGGTGATCGTGACCGCGATGCTCAGAAAGATGGCGAAGACGGCAAGCAGATTGAGTGTGATGCCTTCGCTTTTGAATGCATTGAAAAAGGAAGGCCCGACCTGCAGGCCGATGAAGAAAACGAAAAGAATGAGGCCGAAGTCGCGCACGAAGCCAAGGACTGCGGGGTTGACGGAGAGCCCCAGGTAGCCTCCCGCCAAAGAGACGAAAAGCACGAATGTGACGCCGAGCGAGATGCCGAAGATCTTGATGTGTCCGAGCGCCATGCCGATGCTCACCATCAGTGCATAGACGAAGATGATGTGGCTGATTGCGTTGGGATCAGAGAGCAGTGTCGAAAGCCAGTTCACGGTGAGCCGCCTTCAAGGAAAAAGTTCAGGGAGGTGAATCGTACCCGCTGGCGAGCCCCGTGCAGGTGATTTCGCACAAAACGAATTGGCGAATATGCAAAACGGGCAAATTCTTTTGCAAAACACCGGCCGGAGCGAGATCGTCGCCCCGACCGAGCCGGCCTACTTGAGGATGGCGACCTTTACGCCGCCCTCGGTTGCCTTCTTGTCAACCTGAGGCGCGGCAAGGAAGATTCTGCTTTCCTCGATGCCGTTTTGCACGAGCATGCGCGAGAAGGTCTTCGAGCGGGAATTGGCCATGTTGATGACGGAATTGATGTCGGGTTTGACGGCCTGGTAGAGCTTGCGCTCCTTTTCCGAGGTGGGCAGGCTCTGGTTCTCCTGAGGCAGGATCATCTTGAAGACCTTGGAGACGGCCGCCTCGCGCGTGCGCTGCTTTTCAGGCAGCGTGGACATGGCGATCTTGAGCATGCCGTCGTACGTGCGGCGGTGCACCTCCTGATCCTCGCTCTGGACGGCAACGACCGGCACGATCTCAAGCTTGCTCTTGGGGTTCTTCTTGAGGGCTTCGACGATCGGCAGGGCGATCTGCTTGCCCTCGTCGCCCATTTGCGACTGTCCGGCGACAAAGGGAATCAGCACGGAGTTCGTCGCCCCCTCTCCGATGCCGAAGGTTGCAAGCGTGGTGAGCAGCTTCACAGGAGAGGCGGCCACCTTGAGGATGAGGTTCTTCAGCGCGATCAGCACGACCTCGGAGATCGAGAACGTCGGGTCGGCAAGGTCGCCGGAAATCGGCAGGCCGAAGTCGACGTTGCCCTTGCTGTCCGTGAGCAGCGCCGAGGCGAGCGTGACGGGCAGCGCCGAGCTCGTGGAGTTGGGAATGTAGTCGCCCCATTCGAGCCGCTCGATCGTGATGTGGTTGTCGACATTGAGCTTGCTCTTGTCGGTAACCGTCACATCGGCGTTGACCGTAAGGTTCCCTCGCTTGATGGGGTAGGAGGTGTAGTGCAGCGTGTAGGGGCTGAAGAAGGGCATGGAAACGGCCGTGAGCGAGCCCTTGGCCGTGAGTTTTCCCTTGTCGGCAAGCGGAGAGCCGTGCCCGGTCACGTCGATCTTGGAGACGCCGTTCACGAGCGCCGTGACCTTCATCGTCGAAGGCGTGTCCTTGCCGCCCACCACGAAGGGTTTGACGGAAACATTGATGTCTCCGCAGCGGAATTCTCCGGCTGGATTGACCGTGTGGTCGGTAAAGCCGAGGAAGCCCCTGTTCACGGCAATCTCGCCCACCCGGACCGAGCGTTCGACTTCGCGGCCCATCTTGCTTTCAATCTTCTGAGCCTTCTCGCGCAGTTGCCCGCGCACTTCCTTGGCCTTTTCGGCTGCTTCGCGTTTTCCGAGCAGCGGATCGATGTCGAGGTTGCCCTTGGCGTCCTTGCTGATGCGGTAGCGGGGCCGCTCGACCGTGAGCGAGTCCACCGTGATCGTTCCCTGGGCGGGGGCGTTGACATTGTTGACCGCAACCTGATCGATTCCGCCGAACTGGGTCTTCAGGCCGACGATCTCAAAGGCGATCTTCTTGGCTACCGATGAGCCAAGGCGCGTGTAGCCAGAGGGGCCGTCCATCCAGCCGAGGCTCTTCAGATTGGCGGTGTCGGTGAGAACCGTGACCTGGGCGGCATTGACGGGGAGCGTTGCCGAGACCTTGCCTGCGGCGACCGACCCGACGCTGGCGCTCATGGCATCCTTCAGGGAAAAGGCGACGGCGTTTGCAGTGAGGCTTCCGAGCGAAGCGTCAATCGGCAGCTCGCCCCCGACATTGGCCGAGGCGCCCGAGAGCCTGAGGCTGTCGCTCTTGAGTGCGAGAGACGAATCCTTGCCGCGCCAGGCAAGATTGATGCCGGAAAGGGAGATTTCCTTCGCGGCGCTCTTCACGCTGCTCTCGGGGACGGCGACCGAAAGCGAGCCCAGCGTGAGTGCGCCCTTCACGGTGGCGTCCACGGCGCTCTTGGCGCTCACGCCGGTGTCAAGCCGCGTGGAGAGAATGCCGGCAAAATCAACGCCTGCCGATTGCCCGTAGGGGGAAAGCGGCGCAAGGTTGAGTTTTTCGGCCGAAACGTGCGTTTGCGCGCTCATTTCGCTTAAGTGCGCCGTGCCCTGAAGGGTGAGGCTCCCCTCAAGCGTGTTCGTGCTCAGCTTGAAAGAGGTCTCTTCGCCTCCCTTGAGCGTGAGATTCCCGACTGCCGCCTGGAGCTCCTCGGCTGCGATCCTGGTGTTCTTTGCCGCATGATCGAGCAGGGCGACGGAGCCGTCCTTCACCGTGATTTTCTCGACCGTCCAGGCAAAGGATGAAGAGTTCTTCTTGTTCTCAGATGCGGCTGCAGGAGCTGCGGCGGCCTTGGCTTCGGGCGTCTGGCCGCTCTTTTCTTCGCTCGTTTGCGCGGATTTCTTTTGCGGTTTGACGATGCCCGCCCAGGCGAGGCTGCCGTTAGCCATGCGCTCGAGCGAAACCTTCGGCGCGGCGAGCGTGACGTCCTTGACGACCGCACTCTGGTTGACGAGGTCAAGCTCGCCCAGCGTGACGGCGAGCTGATCGAAGGCGAGCGAATTGTTCTTTTCGAGTTCGCCCGTCATGCTGGCCGAGACGCGGTCGGCGCTCGCGCTGCCGCTTAAGAGAATGGTCGAGGGCTTGCTTTCCGTTGCAAGGGCAAAGATCAGGTCCGCCGATAGCGACACGGTGCCCGAGTTCACCTTCAGATCAAGCGGTACGGGACTCATGCCCGCCAGATGCGCAAGGTCATAGTCCTTGATTTCGGCGTGCAGCTTCGTTGCGATGCTGTCCTGGAAGGGCAGCGTTTCGCCCTCGGCCTTGAAGGGCGAACCGTTGTCAAGGAACGAGAGCCGGGGCTGGACATACTTTTCCACGTCCGAGCCGATGGTTCCGATGAAGGGCACGGCCAGCTCGATTTCCGTGATTTTCTCGTCAATGCCCATGCTGGGGCCGGAGACAAGGATCTGGGAGTTCGTGAGCTCAATGTTGTTGATGCAGAACGGGAAGGGCTTTTTCTTTTTGCCGTCCGCGGCATCGGCTTCGGACTTGGCGTCCGCGGAATCCTCGGAGAACCTTGCGATGATGTCGTCAAAGTTCGTGCCGCCATTCTCGTCGATCGCAACCGTTCCGTTGAGTTTGTCCACGGAAAGCGCCTGAATGACGACGCCAAAGCGCTTGATGGTTTCAAGCAGTGCCGTATTCACATAGACCCGGCCGATGCTGACCGCTGGTTCGGTGCCGTCCCTGGAGGCCATGGTGATGTTCTCAGCCGTCGCCTCAAGCGTCCATGGGTTGAATTCAGCCTTTTCAATGGAGAGGCTCCGTCCGAGCGCCTCGGTCGCCGGCCCTCGGGCGGCCCACTTCATGAGCGCGGGGACACCCCAGAATCCGCCAGCGGAATAAATGGCACAGGCAGCTGCAACACCGATTGCGATTTTGCTCTTGCGGGTGAGTTGCATCTGGCTTCCTCCTTTTTCCTGAAAACTCGTCACGGCACTGACGCGAATTTAGCACCAACGCGCGCCGGTGAGGCCGCTTCGGGAGGGGGCTTTACCCGGGGTGGCTCAGTTGAGTGCGTTCGCCATTTTTGGGAACGCCGCCAATGCGTTATCAGTCGCGAGGCGGCAAAGGTCTTCGAGGCGGATGCCGCGCAGTTCCGCGGCAACCGATGCGTAGCCGAATATGTCTTCTAGGTGCGTGCGCGGATCGGCGCTTTCACGGCGCTCGGGCCCTGGCATGTCCGGAGCGTCGGTTTCAAGCACGAATGCGTCTTCGGGGAGCTGCGCAAAGATGCGCCGGATCCGCTTCGAGCCCTGGTAGGCGAGCGCCCCGCCAAAGCCGAGCTTGAATCCGAGCTTCAAGAGCTTTTGCGCCTGTTCGATGGAGCCGTTGAAAGCGTGTACGACCCCGCCCGCAGGGGGGATCCTGCCAAGCCACATCGCGACCTTGTCGACGGCGTGCCGGGCGTGTACGGAGACGGGCAGCGCAAGGTCCCGCGCGGTCCTGAGCTGCCCGGCAAAGAGCCGCTCCTGATGGGCCATGTCAAGCCCGGGCACGAACCCGTCGAGGCCGATCTCGCCCACGGCGGCGAAAAGCGGGTCGCAGAGGGCCTGCTCGCAGGCGCGGCGGTGTGCGTCGAGCGCCGCTTCAGCCTGCTCGGGCGCGGGCAGATACATCGGATGCATTCCAAGTGCGTAGCTCAGGTGTTCGGCGCGGGCCGCCCGGATCGTTTTTTCGAGCGAAGCGATCTCTCCTGCGCACAAAAGCGCGTTCGCCAGCCCGCAAGCGCGCGCCGCCGCAATCATCTCAGCGCGGTCGCCGTCAAAGGCGCTGCAGTCGGCGTGGCAGTGAGTGTCGATCAGCAAGGCTGGATGCTCCCGTTCTCGAGCTTCAGTACCCGGTCGCATTCCCGGGCGATCGAGAGGTCGTGCGTGACGATTACGATGGCCGCGCCCGAGCTGCGCGCAAGCTTGACGAACACGGAAAACACGGAAGCCGCGGTCTGGGCGTCGAGGTTTCCGGTCGGCTCGTCGGCAAGAACGCACTTGGGGCTCGTGACGATCGCCCGTGCGATCGCAACGCGCTGACGCTCGCCTCCGGAGAGCTGCCCCGGGAGGTGATCGGCGCGCTCCGCAAGGCCCACGCTCTCAAGCGCCTTTCTGGCTGCCGCATAGGCCTTGTCCTGGGAAACCCTGCGGATGATGAGCGGCATGGCGGCGTTTTCAAGGGCCGTGAATTCGGGGAGCAGATGGTGAAACTGGTAGACAAAGCCGAGGTTGCGGTTGCGCATCTCTCCAAGCTTCTTTTCCGAGAGCCCGGAAATGGAGCTGCCCGCGATTTCAACAACGCCGCTCTCGAAACTGTCAAGTCCCCCGATTGCGTGCAGCAGGGTGCTTTTGCCCGAGCCCGACGCACCCACGATGGCGACGACTTCGCCCGGGGCGATGTCAAGGTTCAGGTCGTGCAGCACCGGCACGCGGCGGCCGCTGATGTCCGAATAGGCTTTGGACAGCCCTTCAACGTGAATGGCCTTATTCATAGCGAAGCGCCTCGGCGGGGTTGATTCTGGCAGCGCGCCAGGACGGGTAGATGGTGGCAAGCAGACTCATCAGAAGCGA
>DNLN01000180.1:0-4450 GCA_003488465.1 Sutterella sp.
TTGCCCGCCTCATTTACCTGTCATATCCGGTAACTATTCGGACTTCACGTTGACTGGTACGCTTATCCATATGACCGGCCTCAATTGAGGTTCGTGACCCTCGGGCCAGCAGTTTGCCTTATTCTTCCTTAAGATTCCACCTCGCGATGGACACCCTTGCCATTGGCTGTGTGCTTGGTGCTACCTCCTGCACTCGGGACTTTCACCCGTTAGAACGCGCCCATGCCGGGCGCACAACGAAAAACCGGGCCGCTCTCTTGGGAGCAGTCCGGTCTTTTCGTGCAGCAATCAGAAAAAAGTCTGATTACTTGGCCTTCTTCAGAGCGTTCGCGGCAGCCTCGACGATGCCCTTGGAGGACAGGGTGGCGCCGGAGACGAGCTCGACCTTCTTCATGTTGCCGTTGGCCTTGACGATAGCCGGGGTGATTTCATCAGCAGCGGCGTCGCACAGCATCGGGGTGTCGCCATGCTTGGTGACTTCAACCTTGGCGACCTTGCCGCCCTTGACGGTCACGGCAACTTCGATCTGGCTGGCGCGGCCCTGGCCAACGCCGGTGTAGGTGCCGTCCTTGTAGGCGGCGGAAGCGCCGGAGGCGATCAGAGCAGCGGCGGCAGCGATAACGATCTTCTTCATCATTTTTGTTTTTCCTTGAATAGGATGGTTAACAAATCAGACGCCAGTTCATTTCCGTCATCGAAGTGAGTGTTCACTGTCTGACCAGCTCTCGTCCCTGGGGTGAGCACACCCTGCACAGAACATAGTGCGGCTGAGCTGACGTGCGGGCGATTGTACACAAAAACCCCCCGTTTCCCGTAAGCCATCTGGCTGATGACAGACGAGAAACGGGGGAAATTGATGTTTAAACAACAGTTTTTAAACTTTTGTTACGTGTTTTTACTTAGCCTTGGCGTAGGCAGCGGCCTGCTGGCCAGCGATGCGGCCGTTGACGATGATGTCAGCCTGGGCGTTGCCGCCGAGACGGTTGGCACCATGCACGCCACCGGTGACTTCACCAGCTGCGTAGAAGCCCGGGATGACCTTGCCGAGGAAGTTCTCAACCTGTGCCTTGGTGTTCACGCGCACACCGCCCATCGTGTGGTGCACGGCAGGCGTGATGGAGATGGCGTAGAACGGAGCGGTCGTGAGCGGACGCTCCATCTTGGTGCGGTTGCAGCAGTAGTCCTGGCCGGAGGCCTGGGCCTTGGCATACTTGGCCATCGTGTCCTTCAGGGCAGCGGCAGGCATCTTGAGCTTGGAGGCGAGTTCGTCAAGCGTTGCGGCCTGGGTCACCATGCCGGGCATCTTGACATAGCCTTCGATCGCCTTCAGGCTCTTGCGCACATCCTGGTCAAAGACCATGTAGGCATGCTGCGTGGGCTGCTGCAGGATCGCGGCGGAAACCTTGTCGCGCGTGGAGAGTTCGTCATAGAAGCGCTCGCCCTTGGTGTTCACCAGGATGGCGCCGTTGCCGCGGACGGCCTCGGTCACCATGATGGCGCTCGTCTCGCAATAGGTCGGATGCGTCTGGATCTGCTTCATGTCAACGAAGCCCGCGCCCACGCCTTCAGCCAGGGCAATGCCCTCGCCCTGGGCGCCCGGATGGTTCGTCGTGGCAAAGCCCTTCAGGCTCGGCACGAACTTGGCGCAGAGCTTATTGTTGGCAGCAAAGCCGCCGGTGGCAAGCACCACGGCCTTGGAGTTGATCGTGTAGACCTTGCCGTCCTTGCCCTTGACCTTGACGCCAGTCACCTTGTCGCCCTTCTGAGTGATTTCAATCACGGAGCTGTTGGTGCGCAGATCAAGCTTGCGGGCCTTCACGGCGTTGTAGAGGGTCTTGACAACTTCCGGACCCACGGAGGCGCCGCCGGTCGGGCGGTGGCAGCGCTTGTTCGTGGCGCCGCCCATGAAGCCGACGTCATTGAAGTCGCCGCCCAGACCGATCAGCCACTGCACGGCCGCGTTGGAGTTTTCAGCAAGGCTGCGCACGAGAGCGGGATTGTTCAGGTTGCGGCCGCCCTTCATGGTGTCCTTGTACATCTGCTCGACCGAGTCCTTGATGCCAAGCTTGGCCTGCTGAGGCGTCTCTGCAGCGTTAATGCCGCCCGTGGCACGCACCGTATTGCCTCCCGGGAAGGCCATCTTTTCGAGCAGCACGACCTTGGCGCCTGCATCATGGGCGCTCACAGCCGCCGCCATACCGGCGCCGCCAGCACCAATCACGACCACATCGGTCATCTGTGCGGCGTTCGCAACACCAAAGGCGGCAGCCACCATGGAAGCAATCAGAAGCTTCTTCATATTTCCTCTCCTTTCTGTCTTCAGGAAGAAAAATCAGATTCATGCCAGCAGCCAATCCGTATCCGCCGACACTATCCGTATTAATACTGATATGGATTATATCTTTATGGGTACATCTTGACGCGAGTCTTAAGAGGCGGTTTCGCATCCCGGATTAGTCTTTCGTCAATTCCCGCCTTCTTTACGTCCTCTTTTTGCGCCCCTAAAAAAACCTCCCCGGCCATCGGGGGCGCGGGGAGGTTTCTCGAGGGCTTGCCGGAAGGCTTTCTACTTCTTTGCGCTCCAGCTGTCCTTGAGGCCCACAGCAAGATTGAGCACGGGCGTCCCCGGCCTGTGATCGACTCGGTCGGTCACAAAGTAGCCATTGCGCTCGAACTGGTAGCGGACATCGGCAGAGGCCGCGGCAACCGCAGGTTCGACATAACCGAAAACAACGGATTTGCTGTGCGGATTGAGCGCTGTGCGATAGTCCTCGGCCGAATCAGGATTGGCCTGGGCAAAGAGCCGGTCATAAAGGCGCAGCTCGGCCTTCACGGCCGTAGCCGCATCCAACCAGTGGATGGCGGCCTTGGTCTTGACGGAGTCGGCGCCAGCCGAGCCGGTCTTCGTTTCAGGCAGGTAGTTCGCATGCACGCAAACAACCTTTCCGTTCCCGTCCTTCTCGACGCCCGTGGGCACGATCACGTAGCCGTAGCGCAGGCGCACCGGCTTTGCGCTCGTCCCGTCGGCAGGAATCGTAAGCCTTCTGTACCCCTTCGGAGGTACTTCTGCAAAATCACTCTCCTCAATCCAGATTTCCCGGCTCATGGTGAGCGTGCGACTGCCGAGCTCGGGCTTCTTGGGATGGTTCGGAGCGACGATCTCCTCGCTCTGTCCTTCGGGGTAGTTGTCGATCACAAGCTTCAGAGGATGCACGACGCCGATCCGGCGCTCGGCCGTCTCCTCCAGGTCCTCGCGAAGCGAACTCTCAAGCACTGAGTAGTCGATCCAACCGCCAGCGACGCGACTCACGCCGCAGCGCTCGACAAAGCGCTTGATGGAGGCCGGGGTGTAGCCGCGTCGGCGCAGGCCGACAAGGGTCGGCATGCGGGGATCATCCCAGCCGTCAACGAGCTTTTCATTCACCAGCTGGATGAGCTTGCGCTTGCTGAGCACCACGTACGTCAGGCTCAGGCGATTGAACTCGTACTGGTGCGAGAGCAGGAAGAAGTTGTTGCGCACAACGGCAAGCGCCGCCTGAAGAAGCGGCGTGAAGCACTCGGGGTTCTTTTGGAGAAGCTCAAAGAAGGCGCCCGCATCCCCGGCGCTCTGCGCAAGGGCCGCGGCGTCCCACTTGGCAAAGAGGCTTCTCATTGCGCTCTCCGGAGCGCTTCCGCCCAGCTTGTCCCTTGCCTCAAAGGCCGCTCGCACGAAGGCGGCCGTCTTCTCGCCGCCCTTGGCAAGTTCAGCGACCGTCCGCTTGGCTTCCTCGAACTGGGGTGCACGCAGAACCGGAACCGAGCGCTCGAGCGCCCAGTCATAAAACGCCCTCTGGTCCTCGAACTCGAGCGTGCAGATCGAGTGCGTGATGCACTCGAGCGTATCCTCGATCGGATGAGCAAAGGTGTACATCGGATAGATGCACCACTTGCTGCCCGTCGCCTGGTGCTCGGCAAAGCGGATGCGGTAGATCGCCGGATCGCGCAGATTGATGTTGGGCGAGGCCATGTCGATCTTGGCGCGAAGCACCATCGAGCCCTCGGCGTGCTTGCCGGCGCGCATCTCGCGGAAGATGCGCAGGTTCTCCTCGGGAGTACGGTCGCGGTAGGGCGAGTTCTTTCCGGGCTCGTTCAGAGTGCCGCGGCTCTCACGCATCTCATCGGCGCTCTGCTCGTCCACGTACGCATAGCCGGTCTTGATCAGATGCTCGGCGCACTCGTACATGTAGTCGAAGTAATTCGATGCGTAGTAGAGGTTGTTCTCCCCGTGCTGGTTCCAGTCAAAACCGAACCACTTGACGTTTTCCTTGATGCCGTCGACGTACTCCTGGTCTTCCTTCACCGGGTTCGTATCGTCAAAGCGCATGTGGCAGATGCCGCCGTAGTCGTCGGCAAGGCCGAAGTTAAGGCAGATCGACTTTGCGTGTCCGATGTGCAGATAGCCGTTGGGCTC